>DATLBM010000569.1:0-8329 GCA_035526885.1 Thermoanaerobaculia bacterium
GGTCGTCGAGGAGCGAGAAGTTGGCCACGATGATGTCGAAAGAGCGCGCGAAAGGGAGCGCGTCGTACGTCGCGACGACGGCGCGCGCCGCGCAGGCAAGCGGGAGCGAAAAGTCGACGCCCGTCACGCGAATGCCCTGAGACGACAGAGCACGCGACAGCCAGCCTTCGCCGCATCCGAGGTCGAGCACCGTGTGCGGGGAGTGTTCGAGCACGGCCGAGAGTACAGCCGCATCGGTCACGAGGCGGCGCGATTCGATGGCGTGTTCGCGCACCGAGTCCGTCCAGACGGCGGCGTTGTTCTCCCAGAGCCGCCGCAGCTCGCTCACGGCTTGTCGGCGATGCGGCGGTCGTACTCGGCCGCGCGGTCGAGGAACGACTCGATCGATCGTCCCAGCGAGAGCTTGTCCGCGAGCTCCGGGGCCTTGTCGAAATCCGCGCGCAGGCGTTGCGCTTCGGCCAGGTAGTAGTCGCGCAGGCCGACCTCGATCCTGAACTCCGGATACTTCTCCGCGAGCACGCGCATCCACTCTTCCACCTGGCGCCTGCGGTCCTTGTCGCCCGTGCCGCTCTTGATCTCATCGAGCAGCGCCGTCACGACCTCGGACAGGATCCGCATGCGCTGTTCGTGCAGGGAGGAGTCGGTGGCCATGGCCGCGCATGGTAACGCGATTACAATGCGCGGCGGCATGAAAGTCCTCATCGCCAACCGCGGCGAGATTGCCGTGCGCGTGATCCGCGCGTGCCGCGAAGTTGGCTATCCCACCGTGGCCGTTTACTCCGAGCCCGATCGCGCCGCGATGCACGTCGTGTACGCCGACGAAGCCTTTCCCATCGGACCCGCTCCGTCGCGTGAAAGCTACCTGCGCATCGATCGCATTCTCGAAGCCGCGAAGAAGAGCGGCGCCGAGGCCGTGCATCCCGGCTATGGATTCCTCGCCGAGAACGCGGAGTTCGCGCGCGCGTGCCGCGATGCGGGACTGATCTTCATCGGACCGTCGCCCGAGTCGATCGAGGCCATGGGGTCGAAGACCGAGGCGCGGACGCGGATGAAAGCCGCGGGAGTGCCGGTCGTGCCCGGACTCGTCGATGCCGTGAAGTCGTTCGACGAGATCGCCGCATTCGCGAAAGAGGCCGGCTACCCGATCATGATCAAGGCAGCGGCGGGCGGCGGGGGCAAGGGCATGCGCCGTATCGATCGCGAGGAAGATCTCTTTCCAGCGTATGAGCGCGTGACCAGCGAGGCGCAGTCGTTCTTCGGCGACGGCTCGGTGTACGCGGAGAAATACATCGAGTCGCCGCGGCACATCGAAGTGCAGGTCGTCGGCGACCAGCACGGCAACATCGTGCACGTCGGCGAGCGCGAATGCACTCTGCAGCGCCGGCATCAGAAGGTCGTCGAGGAAGCGCCGTCACCCGTCGTCGATCAGGAGCTGCGCGAGCGCCTCGGCGCGATGGCCGTCAAAGCCGCGGCGGCAGTCAACTACTACTCCACCGGCACCATCGAGTGCCTCATGGGTCCGGACAAGCAGTTTTACTTTCTGGAGATGAACACGCGCCTGCAGGTCGAGCACCCCGTCACGGAGATGGTGTGGGGCGTCGATCTGGTGAAGGAGCAGCTGCGCATCGCGCGCGGCGAGAAGCTCTCCTTCACGCAAGAGGATCTGCGGCTGCTCGGGCACGCCATCGAGTGCCGCATCTACGCCGAGGATCCGGCGCGAAAGTTCGCGCCTTCGCCGGGACTGATCCGCTACATCAATCTCCCGCAAGGTCCGGGCGTGCGCAACGATCAGGGCGTGTACGCGGGGTACACCGTGCCCGTCTTCTACGACCCGATGCTCTCCAAGCTGATCGTGCACGGCACGACGCGCGAGGAGGCCATCGCGCGCATGCGCCGCGCGCTGACCGAGTATCGCGTGGAGGGGATCATGACCACGATCCCGTTCTTCACCTACATCATGAACAACGAGGACTTCGCGGCGGCGCGATTCGACACGGGCTACATCGATCGCATCCTTCCGGAGATCGATTTCGATCATCGTCCCGCGCGCGCGAGAGATCTCGACGCCGCCATCGCTGCCGCGGCCATCATGGCCTTCGAGGAATCGCAGAACGTCAAGCTGCCCGAGGATGCATCGAGCGCGTGGCGCATGGCGGGGCGGCGGGAGGCGCTGCGATGAAGTTCATTGCGCGCGAAGGCGATCGCGAGCTGGAAGTGGAAGTGCAGCGTCACGGCGCCGGCTATCGCGTGCGCCTCGGCGATCGCTGGCTGGAAGCGGACTTCGTGAACGTCGGCCCGTACGTCCGTTCATTGAGACTGGAAGACGGGACGCAGGTGCCGCTCGTTCATCATCGCGAGGGAAACACGCACCAGATCACGCTCGACGGCTCGACGGTGCACGTCGACATCATCGATCCGCTGGCGGCGAAGCGGCGCAGGCGCGAGGACGAGATCGGAAGCAGCGGCGTGGTGAAGGCGATGATGCCGGGCCGCGTCGTGCGCGTGCTCGTCGCGCAAGGCGAGGCCGTGCGCAAAGGTCAGGGACTGGTAATCCTCGAGGCGATGAAGATGGAGAACGAGATCGTCGCGCCCGCGGACGGCACCGTCGACCAGTTGTTCGTCGATGCCGGTCAGACCGTCGAGGCGGGCGCGGATCTGGTCCACATCGGATAGGACCTATAAGCCGTATCGGCCTATAGGTCCTATCGCGAAGAAATCAGTGGTTGTTGCCCGCGGATGCTCCGAGTCCCGAAGGACGATCCGGATTCCAGTTCGGATTCGTCGGTCCCATGATCGGAACCGTCGCCACGGCCGGTCCGATGATCTCGGAGCCAGTCGTCACCTCGGAGATCGGCTCCTGAATCGTGCAGCCGTTGGCCAGCCACGCGGCGTCGAAGTCGACCGAGTAGCGACCCTCGGCGCGCATGCTCACGACGACCCAGTTCTGGGAAGCCAGCGGCGTGTCGGTGGTCGAGTTGTCGAGGTTCAGGTACGTCCAGCCCGCGGTGGCGCCGTTCGTCAGCTGCGGGTAGATCGAAGCGTCGGCGACCGAAGTGCGCGACGTCTCGGGCAGCGTGAACTCGCTGGTGATCGGCGGCGAGACGCGGCTGACCGGGACGTTGCCGGCCGGATTTTCCTGTTCGTCGAACTTCACGATCTCCGCGACGTTCGTGCGGTTCTGATCGTACTCGCCGCATTCATCGGGAAGCGGAGCGCCGACGCCGGTAGCGCCTTCGCGCCAGATCTTGTAGTACGTCTGCATCTGGTTCGCGCCACCCTGAATCCAGCGCGCCGCGAAGACCGACGGAAGCGGCTGACGGCGATCGAGCACGCCGCCGGACTGGTAGCGGCTGTAGAAGGTGCGGTCGAAGTTGATCGTCGCAACCGTACCGACATCGCCACCCTCAGGGATCGCTCGGATGTGGACCATGGGGTTGCCCTGGGCGAAGTTCTGCGCGGAGTTCACCTGCTGGTAGTCGCCGATCAGGACGTTGTCGAAGCGGATTTCCGAGGTGAAGTAGCCCGGATCCGTCGGCAGCGAAGTGGAGCAGAGGTCGGCCGTGTCGACGGTGGCGTAGCCGATCGCGTTCGTGTGCACGAGACCGACTTCATCGCAGCCTTCGAGGACGCCGAGGTCCGGAACGCGGCCCTGCGTGAAGGCCTGCTGCATACGGGTCACGTACTGCGGATCGAGCGTGCCCGGGAGTCGATCGCACGCCGTCAGGTTGAGCGTGGTGTTGACGTCCGACGTCGGCGTGCGGCGAGCGGTCGTGCGGCCGGGGATGGCGATGGACGTGCCCGTGCCGGAATTGGGCGCGATGATGCCGCGCGAAATGACGTCGAACAGGTTGATGGCCTGCACGTCGTAACCGGTCAGGTAGATGTTGAAGTCGATGACCGGGAACGAAAGATCCGTCCACAGCGTGACGTGTGCGATCTGATCGAGGTTGGACGTGTTCGTGATCGTGAACAGCGTCGTTTCGCCAGCCGCATTGGACAGGTCGACTTCAAAATAGGGGAGCAGCAACGTGGCAGCGGGTGCAACGCTGATGTCGCAGCTGTCGTCGTTGTTCGTTGTCGCCGGCCCGCCGCGGGAGAAAGTCGCGTTGGAAACGACCTTGCTACCGGTAGCGAGCGCCGAGCCGGCCACAACCAACATGACCAAAAGAGCCCAAACGGTAAATTTTCTCATTCTCTGTTTTTCCCTTTCACGTGATGAATAAGCACACGACGACAGATCGGCCACGCCGCTAGAACCACCTCCCCGTCATTGGATTGAACTGGACAGACGCTATCAGAGTGCGCGTTTGTCCGCAATCACCGTGGGCACAATCGGACCGAGGGCGTGGCGCCTATAATCGGCCGTATGTCCACCCCGGTCGCTGGTTCCTACACCATCGGTGAGCGTGCCGGCTCATCGGTCTGGCTCGCCGAGGACACGCGCAACGGGAAACGCGTCGCGGTGAAGCTGCTGACGCGGCAGTTGCCGAGAGATCCGATGAAGCGCGATGCGCTGATCCGCGACGTGCGCGTTTCCGCCGCGCTGTACCACACGTTTCTCGTGCCCATCATCGAGATCGTCCCGGAGAACGACAACCTCCTGATGGTGATGGAGCTCGTCGAAGGACAGAGCATCACGAAGAAGCTCGACGGCAAGCCGCTCGATCGCGCGGAGTTCTTCCGACTCGCCTATCAGCTCGCGTCCGTCGTGAAGTATCTGCACACGAAATCGATCGTGCACGGCAACGTCGCGGGCGACTCCGTGATCGTCACGCCGGAAGGGCAGGTCAAGCTGGCGGGCCTGAACATCGGAAATCTGCTGCGACGCGAGAATGCCTCGAGCGCGTATCAGCAGAAAGGGAGCGATCCGCGCGCGGTCGCGTATCTCGCGCCTGAGCAGATCGCGAACGCGGTCGCCGACGAGCGCACCGATATCTTCTCCCTCGGCACTGTCTTCTACGAGATGGGCACGGGCCGCGTGCCGTTCACCGGCGCCGCGGCGCCCGACATCGCGCGCAGCATCGTCGAGGCGCAGCCGCCGTCGCCGCGCGGCGTGAACGCGAACATCGATCCCGCGGTGATGCGCATCCTCGGCGGCTGTCTGTTCAAGGATCCGTTCCAGCGCTTCCCGCATGTGCGGGCGCTCGTGGAGGCCATCGAGAAATCGGACGCCGACGCCGTCGCATTCGCGCAGCAGTTGGAGAAGAAGATCGTCACGAAGGTGAACGCCGCGGAGTCGCGGCGCACGATTCTCTTCGTGGCCGACGTCGCCGGCGACGATCCCGCCGAGTCCTCGCGCATGCAGCAGATTCTCGGCGAGTCCGTGTATCTGTTCGACGGCAAGGTCATCGATCCGTTCGGCGCGCGCATGATCGCGGAGCTGCCGGGCGTCGACGCCGCGCTGGAAGCGGGACGCAAAGGCGAGTTCGATCTGCGCCAGGACGGTGAGCCGCTGCAGGTGCGCATGCTCCTGCACGCGGGCGAAGTGGAGATGAAGGAAGGCGTCGCGGGCGGCGCGGCGCTGGAGCGCGCCATCTCCACGCTGCCGCACCTCACGCCGAATACGTTGTTCATTTCCGAGGAGTTCGTGAAGGAGGGACGCGGCGGCGTGCGGATGCGCGACGCCGGCGCGAAGGCGGGCGTGAAGTTGTACACCATCGTCGCGCCTGAGCCGCAGCCCGTGGCGGTCGAGGCGACGCCGTCGCCGGAGTCGCTCATCGCGGAAGAGGAAGCGGTGTCGATCGCGGAAGCGGTCGAGGCCAGGGCCGGATCGCGGAAGACCATGTTCGCGGTGATGGCGGCTGTAGCCGTGCTCTTCTTCGTGATCATGGCCGCCCTCGGCGTGATGTGGCTGCGCCGCGATCGTCACGAGGCGGCGCCCGTCGTCGCGAACACGGCGCCGCGCGATCTGCGGCCGACGCCCGAACATCCGAAGAGCGTGTACGTCGCGCCGTTCGTCGTCGACGATCCCACGCTCGCTGATCGTGCGATTGCCATTCGTCTCGGCGCGATCGAGATCCTGCGCTCGTTCCCCGAACTGCGCGTCGTCGACAAAGTCGTTCCCGAAACCGCGACGATCTCGGCGCGCGTGCGTCCGGGAGCGACGGGACCGGAGCTGATCGCAACCGCGGGCGAGAATGCGTCCGCGCCGGTGGCGCTGCTCGACACGGCCAGCGGCATTCGCGCGGTCGTCGCGCAGGCCGTGGCCGAGGCCAAGGCGCAGCCGCGCAGCTACGCCGTCGCGGATGCGTTGAATTCATTCGCGGACGCGGTCGTGGCGAAGTCGATGAACGACCCGATGAAGGCCGATGCGTCGCTGCGAGCGGCCATCGCATCCGATCCGCAGTTTCTCCCCGCGCACATGATGGCCATGCAGTTCTACACGGACGCGGGCAAGCAGGACGAGGCGCTGGCGGCCGCCAAGCAGGTGGCGATGCTCGATCCGCACAATGCCGACGCCGCGCGCCGCGTCGCCCGCATCAGCCTGGGACGCGGCGATCTGCAGCAGGCCTTCGCGTTCTACGACATGGTTCTCGACCGCGCGCCGAACGACGCGGAGTCGTTGAACACGATCGCGCACTACGCGGCCTCGGCCAACGACACCGCGAAGTTCAACGCCACTCTGCAACGCCTGCGCGGCGTGCCGGCACTGCAGGTGGAAGCGCATCCGCCCGATCTCCTCGCTTCCGCGGGAAGGCTCGGCGTGGCCGCGGACAAGTACTACGAAGTGGCGGTGGCCGGCGGCGACAACGCGTCGCTCGCGTTGAAGACGGGACGCTTCTACGTCCTCCGTCATACGCTGACCCTCGGCGAGGATGAACTGAAGAAGCTCGCGGACTCCGATCCGCTGTACGGCTATCCGATGCTCAAGGCCTACATCGCGGCCGAACGCGGCGACCGGGCTTCCGCGAAAAAAGAGCTCGATGCGGCACTGAGCGCGGCCGAGGCGGGCGATCAGTCGTGGACGTGCGCGGCGGAAGTGCAGGCCATGCTGAACGAGACCGGCCCGGCCTTGACGTCGCTGGAGAAAGCGGCGGCGCGGAAGGAGCCGAGCGCGGCGTACGTGCTCGCCAATCCGCTCTTTCGCTACCTGGCCAGCGAGCCGCGATTCCAGAAAGTGCGCGCGGACTTTGCGGCACAACAGGACGAGACGCGTCGCGCGCTGGCGGCCGTCAACTGACGGCCATCACCTGCACCGACTCGTTGTAGTTCACGATGGCCAGCTTCCTGGCGTTGCGGAACATCGGCGCGCGGAATCGCGAGTTGAGCTGGCGGCGGTGTCCGCCCGCGAGCCGCGTCGAGGAAATGGTCAGCACTTCCTCGTCCTGGCGGAAGTAGACGAAGCCGTTCGTGACCCACCCGGCCAGCGACTGGAAGACGTTCTCCGGCAGCACGAAAACGCCGTGGTGGCAGACGACGTAGTGCTCGTGATTTGCATCCATAATGGCCCGCGATGATCGTGACCGCTCGATTGACCTTCTCGGCAGCTCACCGTTTGCACAATCCGAACCGGGATGCCGCTTGGAACCGCGAAATCTACGGGAAATGCGACAACCCGCGCGGCCACGGCCACAACTACGCGCTGGAAGTGAGCGTGAAGGGGCGCATCGATCCGGAGACGGGCATGGTCATCGACCTGAAACGCCTCAAGGACATCATGCGCGCCCGCGTCATCGATCGCGTCGACCACACCAGTCTCAACGAAGACGTCGATTTTCTCCGCGACGTGATCCCGACGGCGGAGAACCTGGCGCGCTGC
Source organism: Thermoanaerobaculia bacterium (assembly GCA_035526885.1). GTDB lineage: Bacteria > Acidobacteriota > Thermoanaerobaculia > Gp7-AA8 > Gp7-AA8 > QHVT01. Next base: position 7,760 of record DATLBM010000569.1, read on the forward strand.
TTCTGGCAACAGCTCGCGCCGGCCATCCAGGACGGCGAGCTGTACGAAGTGGTGCTGCACGAGACCGAGCGGAACTCCGTGCGCTATCACGGGGAGGACGAGCAGTGAACTACGACCTGGCCATGATGGCGCTCGAAGGAATGGCCCGCTCTCCGCTAACCGTGCATGCTTCTGCTAACGAAGTGACCATCGAAGCCAGCGCGGCGACGTTCAAGGAGCTCGCGCGATTGTGCCTGCTCCTCGGAGGCACGCAGAGCGCGGAAGATGCGTTTTCGCTGGAGCCGGGAACGCACGTTTCCGCGGAGTCGCCGGCGGTGCACTTGCGGTTGCGCGTTGAATAGGACCTATAGGACGTATAGGACCTATAAGTCCTAGCTCTCGTAATCCGGCGAGTACGTCACCAGCTCCGAGAGGAACGTCGCCTTCGCCCGCTGATCGCGATCATCCACTTCCAGGAGATCGCGAATGGAGATCATGCCCACGAGCTTTCCTTCGTCGACGACGGGCAGATGCCGCGAATTGATGGAGTGCATCTTCTGGATCGCCGTCAGCACGTCTTCGCTCGGCGCG
>DATLBM010000570.1:0-5648 GCA_035526885.1 Thermoanaerobaculia bacterium
CAGTTCGAGATGCAGCGTGCCGGCGACGACGCGCGAGACGTCGAGCAGATCGTCGATGAGCTCGCGCTGCGTGTTGGCGCTGCGCACGATCGTCTCGATGGCCAGGCGCTTCGTGTTCTCGTCCTCCAGTCCCGCGCTGAGCATGTGCGCCCATCCCGAAATGGCAGTGAGCGGCGTGCGCAATTCGTGCGACAGCGTGGCCAGAAAATCATCCTTTGCGCGATTGGCCTCCTCCGCGTGCTCATAGAGGCGCGCGTTGTCGATGGCCGTCGCGGCGCGGCGCGCCAGCTCTTCGATCAGCGATGCGTCGGCGTCGCGCGTGGCCACGATCAGCTTTCCGAGGACGCGGCCGCGCGCGACCATCGGCGCGGTGACGGCATCGTGTGGCAGTTCGGCGCCGGCGGGCTCGACGACCACGCGGTCGTCGCCGAGGTGGATGGCGCACGCTTCGCCGAGTGCGGGAACGCAGAGGCGCGCGAGATTGCGCATGGTCTCGTGCGAGGCCAGCGTCGACGACAGCAGTTCGCTGGCGCGGTTGATGAACGCCGCGCGGTCGTCGTGCCGCTTGCGCTCGTGCACGTCCACGATGATGCCCACCCACTCCGCGATGCGGTTGCCGTCGTGCACCGGCGAGGCTTTGATCGCGAACCAGCGATAGTGCCCGTTCGCGACGCGCACGCGGATCTCATCCTCGTACAGCGTGCCGTTGGCGAGCGCTTCCTGCCAGCGCCTCCACGTGCCCTCGGCATCGTCGGGATGCACGGTCTTCATCCCGTTGCCCGCCTGCAGTTCTTCCACGGACTGGCCGGTGATCGCCGCCCAGTGCGAAGCCCAGGTCACGGTGCCGTCCGGACGCGCGGTCCACACCGCCTGCGCGACCGGCGTGGCCTCGACGATGGTGCGGTAGCGGATCTCGCTCGCGCGCAGTTGCGCGGCGAGATGCTTCGTCCGTCCCACAGCCACGCCGATGCTCGTCGAGAACGCGCCGAAGAGCAGGAGGCGCAGGACGTCGCCGGCGCTGACGATGTGCAGCGTCCCGGACGGCGCGAAGACGAGGTAGGCCGCGCCCAAGATGGCCAGCGCCGAGGCGATCAACCCCGTGACCGTGCCGCCCACGAGCGAGGCCACCAGCACCGCCACCCAGAGAAAGAAGAGCCGCATCGGCGCGAGGAACTCGCCGAACAGTGCGGTCAGCGCGAGCGCCGCGGCAACCGTGAAAAGGGCGATCGAGTAGCGTGCGTAGGATCGCACGCGCTCACCTTACAACTTCTTGTAGTCCGGACCGCCCCCGCCCTCCGGCGGCACCCACGTGATCACCTGGTAGGGATCCATGATGTCGCACGTCTTGCAGTGGAAGCAGTTCGTGAAGTTGAGGAACGGCACGCGGCCGCGTCCGTCCGGAGTGGGCTGCGGCTCGTACACCTGCGCGGGACAGAAGTGGAAGCATGGGTTCCCGTACTCTTCCGTGCACCGCGTGATGCAAACCTCGGTATCGAGGATGAGCAGATGCGCCGGCTGGTTCTCCTCGTGGAGAACGCCGCCGTTATACACGTTCGTCACTTTGTCGAACGTGTACGCATTGTCGTACTTCACCTTCGCCGGCGGATGCGGATCATCCGAGCCGAAATAACGCTTGATGCGCACCATCCGCTCGTGTCCGGCGTGGCCTTCGAGCTTGTTCGCCACGCCGAAGCCGCGGCCGCCCGTGACCATGCCCATTCCGGCGTTGAGCATCCCGGCCATCTGGCCGTTGTCGAAGGCTTGATGGAAGTTGCGCTGCTTCCACAGTTCCTCGCGCGCCCACGAGGCCTCGAACAGATCTTCGTACTGCCTGGTCGTCGCGGAGGTCGTGTCTTCGTTGAGCAGCGCCGCGAAGGCCGTCTCGGCGGCGAGGATGCCGGACTTGATGGCGAGATGAATGCCTTTCAATCGCGCGCCGTTGAGGAAGCCGGCGGAGTCGCCGAGGATCATGAAGCCGTCGCCGTAGAGCCTCGGCATCGAGTGGTAGCCGCCCTCGGGGATCGCCTTCGCGCCCGCGGCGATCATCTTTCCGCCCTCCAGGATCCGGCGGATGGCGGGATGCAGTTTCAGCCGCTGTAATTCGTTGTGCGGATCCAGCGTGGGGTTCTTGTAGTCGAGACCGACCACCAGACCGATGTCCACGATGCGGTCTTTCATCCCGTAGATGAAAGCGCCGCCGAAGGTGTCCGTGTCCAGCGGGAAGCCCAGCGTGTGGATGACCGTGCCCGCGGGATAGCGGTCGTCGGGAAGCTGCCAGAGCTCCTTCACGCCGACCGAGTAGACCTGCGGATTTTTGCCCGCGTGCAGATCGAACATCCCGGCCAGTTGCTTGGCCAGCGTGCCGCGCGGACCTTCGGCGAGGATGGTCAGCTTCGCGCGCACGTCCACGCCCGGCTCGTAGTTCGCCTTGGCCTGCCCGTTCTTGTCGATGCCTTTGTCGCCGGTGCGCACGCCGACGACTTTGCCGTCCTCGACGAGGACGCGCGTAGCCGCGAATTCGGGGAAGAGATCGACGCCCATCTCGCCGACGATGGGCGCCAGCCAGCGCACGGCTTCGCCCAGCGAGATCACGTAGTTGCCGTGGTTCTGCAGCGGCGGGGGCATGATCGGCGCCGCGATTTTCTTCGTTTCGGTGAGATACCAGAACGCGTCGGTGGTGACGGGCGACTCGATGGGACAGCCGCGATCGAGCCAGTCCGGCATGAGCTCGGCGATGCCGCGCGGATCCATGACCGCGCCGGAGATGCCGTGCGCGCCGATCTCCTTCCCCTTTTCGAGGACGGCGATGGAGATGCCTTCCAGCTTCTTTTCCGCGTCGGACTCGTTGTGCAGACGGATGAGCTCCGCGAGCTTGTACGCGGCGGCGAGCCCCGCCGGCCCGGCGCCGACGATGACGACGTCGACGTCCAGTGTCTCGCGCTCGATCCCGGGAAGTTCAGCCATGCGTGGGTCCCCTTCGTCGCAAATCGCGGCGAATGATATCCGTTCGCGCGCCGCCCGTGTCTTCGAGTCGTCGAGTCGTCGAGTCGTCGAGTCTTCGAGTCTTCGAGTCTTCGAGACGCCAAGTCTTCGAGTCGTCGAGTCTTCGAGACGCCAAGTCGTCGAGTCTCATAGCCTCGCATGCTCATAGTCTCAGAGGAGCCTGACGGAACGGTCGCGTCCAAACCGCGACGCTCCTATGAGACTGTGAGGCTATGAGACTGTGAGACTCCTCTCGACGACTCGACGACTCGAAGACTCGAAGACTCGAAGACTCGAAGACTCGACGACTCGAAGACTCGCCGCGCAGCGGCGCCGCGGCGCCGCGGCGCGAAGCGCCCGATACGGTATCCTCCGCCCCGGATGGCGCAAACGGTGGTGCCGCTCGTGCTCCTGTTCATCTCGAGCCTCGCCTCGGCGTACGTCGTCACGGGGATCGTCAAGCGCACCAGTGAGCACATCGGCTTCGTCGACGTGCCGGACGAGCGCAAGCAGCATCTCGACGCCACGCCTCGCCTAGGCGGTCTGGCCATCATCTTCGGCTTCGGCTTTCCTCTCCTGATGATGGCCGCCAACGGCCTCGGGCGCGCGGTGCTCCACACCAATCTCACCTACATGTTCGGGGTGCTCGCGGCGGGCTCGCTGATCGTCGGCCTCGGCGTCTACGACGACGTCCTCGGCGCCGACGCTCCCAAGAAATTCGTCGTGCAGACCGGCGCCGCCGTCGTGCTGGTCCTGTTCGGCTTCCGCTTCGACATCGTCTCCATCGCCGGCACCGTCTTCGACCTCGGCGCCCTCGGCATCGTCGCGTCCATCGTCTGGATCGTCGGCGTGATCAACGCCGTCAACTTCATCGACGGCATGGACTCGCTGGCCACCGTCGTCGCGCTGACCACCGCCGTCTCCTTCATGGTCATCGCCGTGCTGCGCGACGATGCCATCTCCCTCGTGGTCATGACCGCGCTGGCCGGGAGCCTGGCGGGCTTCTATCCGTGGAACAAACCGCCGGCGAAGATCTTCATGGGCGACACCGGGAGCATGTTCATCGGACTGCTGCTGGCCGCGGCGTCCATCGCGCAGCCGACCAAGTCCGGCACGGCCATCCTCATCGGCGGCCCGATCGTCGCACTGGCTCTGCCCGTGATCGACACGCTCATCGTCATGAAGCAGCGTTTCGGCGACGCGGCCGTGTCCCTGCCCGCGCGCATCACGCGCGTGTTCACCGCCGACCGGCGCCACATCCATCACATCCTCATCTCGCGCTACGGCAGCGACGCCAAGGCCATCTTCGCGATCTGGATCGTCTCCGTGCTCTTCGCCATCGCGGCGGTGCTCACCGTCGCCGGCGAAACGAAGTGGTTCGGCTATGGCTCGGGCGGCGCGGGGTTCCTGCTTCTGCTCCTGCTGCGCTACCGGCGGCGGACCGTCTGAATGTGCGGCATCACCGCGATCTTCGCGTATCGCTCCACGGCGCCCGGGGTCGCGCCCGAGGAACTGGAGGCCATCACCGAATCGATGCGCCCGCGCGGACCCGATGCCGGCGGCACGTGGATCTCGCCTGATGCGCGCGCCGGCCTGGGCAGCCGGCGACTGGCGATCATCGATCTGAGCGCCGAAGGCACGCAGCCGATGTTCGACGTCGAGCGCGAGCTGGTCATCGCCTTCAACGGCGAGATCTACAACTATCGCCAGTTGCGCGCGTCGCTCGAGCGCGGCGGCGCGCGCTTTCACTCGCACACCGACACGGAAGTGCTGCTGCAGCTCTATCGGCGCGACGGCGAGCGCATGCTCGGCCTCCTGCGCGGCATGTACGCGTTCACCATCTGGGACACGCGAGCGCGGCGGATGTTCGTCGCGCGCGATCCGTACGGCCTGAAGCCGCTGTACTTCGCCGACGACGGCGCGACGATCCGCTTCGCATCCGAGGTGAAGGCACTGCTCGCGGGCGGCAGAGTCTCGCGCGCGATCGATCCTGCCGGCGCGGCCGGATTCTTTCTCACCGGCTCCGTCCCCGAGCCGTTCACCGTTCGCGACGACGTGAAGCTCGTCGAAGCCGGCACGTCGTTCTTCATCGACGAACAGGGCCGCGGCGAGCCGCGCGCGCATTTCTCGGTGGCGGAAGTGTTCCGGAAGGGGCGGCTGCAGCGGGCGGTGGCGGCGCTGACGCAGCCCGAGGTGGCGTTTCAGGAGCGGCTCGAGGAATCGGTCGTCCACCATCTGGTGGCCGACGTGCCCATCGGCGTTTTTCTCTCCGCGGGCATCGACTCGTCGGCGTTGACCGCCATCGCCTCGCGTCATTCGACGGAGGTCTTGCGTACGTTCACCCTGACCTTCGACGAGTTCCGCGGAAATGCCGGCGACGAGGCCCCGCTCGCGGAACGCTTCGCGCGCCGGCTCGGGACGCTGCATACGACGCGCGTCGGCACGCGCGACGAGTTTCGACGCGATCTGCCCGCGATCCTGGCGGCGATGGATCAGCCGACCATCGACGGCGTGAACACGTGGTTCGTCAGCAAGGCCGTGCACGAGTCGGGCGTGAAGGTCGCCATCTCCGGGGTGGGGGGCGACGAGTTGTTCGGCAGCTACACGTCCTTCCATCGCCTGCCGAAGATCACGCGCATCGCGAACTCCCCTCTCGGACCGCTGCT
>DATLBM010000571.1:0-10500 GCA_035526885.1 Thermoanaerobaculia bacterium
GGAAAAAGCGGCGGCCGCCGTGGCCTTCGACCGCGCGGCGCGTCTCTATCGCCGCGCGCTCACGCTCACTCCGGAAAACGAGGATGCGCTGCGCCGCCGGCTCGCGGAGATTCTCGTGAACGCGGGACGCGGTCCCGAAGCGGCGGCCGCACTCCTGGCCGTGCAGCCGCACGACTTCGCCGACGCGCTCGAACTGCGCCGCGGCGCTGCGCAGCAACTGCTGGTGAGTGGACACGTCGACGAAGGCCTGGACGTCATCCGCTCGCTCCTGGCCTCGATCGGCATCCCGTGGCCGCGCACGCGCCGCGAGACGATCCTCACGCTGCTCTACCTGCGCATGCGCGTGACGCTGCGCGGCATCCGTTTTCGCGAGCGCCCCGCGTCCGGGATTCCAGCCGAGGAGTTGTTGCGCGTCGACACGTGCCGCGCGGTGGCCCTCGGACTGAGCTCCGTCGACACGATTCGTGGCGCCGTGTTCCAGTCGCGCTACCTGCTGCTCGCGCTTGCCGCCGGCGATCCGGAGCGCGTCGCGCAGGCGCTGACGATGGAGTGCGGCTACTCGGCCGTGCAGGGCACGCGCACGCGCCGCCGCACGGAAAAGCTCACCGCCACGATGCGTGCCATCACCGACCGCCTCGGCACGCCGTACGCGCGCGCATTCGCCGACGAGGCCGAGGGCGTGGCGGCGTCGCTGCAGGGACGGTGGCGCGACGGCGCGGAACGCCTGGAAGCCGCGGAGCGCGCCTTCGTCGAGCATTGCACCGGCGTCACGTTCGAGTTGAACACGGCGCGTTTGTTCGGCATGCGCTGCCGCCAGTTCCGCGGCGACCTGCGCGTGATGGCGGAGCGATTCCCATCGCTCCTGCGCGATGCCGAGGATCGCGGCGACCGTTACTTCGCGACGTCGCTCGTGCTGTTCTCGCACTACATCTATCTCGCCGACGACGATCCGGCCGCGGCGAGCGAGCGCATCGAAAGCGCGATGCGGGTCTGGTCGCACTCCGCGCTTCACGTGCAGCACGTGTGGCATCTGCGCGCGGCCGTCGAGATCGCGCTGTACGAGCGCAAAGGCGCCGAGGCGTGGGCGCGTTTGTCGAAGAGCTGGGACGCCGCGCGCAACTCGCTCGTCGCGCGCGTGCAGTTCACGCGCATGGTGCTCGAGGACGTGCGCGGACGTGCCGCGCTCGCTGCGGCCGCGGAGATGTCGAACGATCGCGAACGCCTGCTGGCCATCGCCGGCAAAGCAGCGAGTCGACTGGAGTCCGAGGGCGCGGAGTGGGGCCGCGCGCTGGCCATGCTCATCCGCGCGGGCCGGGAATCGGATTCGTCGATCCTGCGCGCCGCCGAGCCGCTGCTGGAAAAGCTGGAGATGCATCTCCACGCGGCGGCGGTGCGCATGCGCCTGGGCAACGCGGCGGGCAAAGAGTGGATGCTTGCGCAGGGCGTCCGCAATCCGGAGGCGATGATGCGATTACTGCTGCCCTGACGTGACCTTCCGCTCCTCCGCGAGGCGCTCGCGCTCCGCTGCGCGCTCCGCGCGTCGCTTGTTCGCCTCCTCCTTCAGCCGCAGCGCGATGGCCGTTCCGGTTTCGGTCGTGGCCAGTCCGCCCTCGGCCGTCTCGCGCAGGCCGCGCGGCAGCGAGCGTCCGATGCGCACCATCGCCTCGATGATCTCGTCCATCGGAATCACCGACTCCACGCCCGCCATCGCCAACTGCGCCGCGGTCAGTCCATGCACGGAGAAGAGCGCGTTGCGCTTCACGCACGGCACTTCGACGAGCCCGCCCACCGGATCGCACACGAGGCCGAGGGTGTTCTTGAGCGCGAGGGCCGCGGCGTGAATGGACTGGCGCGTGCTGCCGCCCATCATGTACACCACGCCCGCGGCGCCCATCGCCGAGGCCACGCCGATTTCGTTCTGACAGCCGCCGGCGGCGCCGGAGATGTTCGCCGAGAGCGCGATGATCGAGCCGATGCCGCCCGCCACGACCAGTCCGCGCACGGTGCGCTCGGGATCCACGTGGCGCTCTTCTTCCAGCGCCAGGAGCATGCCCGGCACGACGCCGCCCGCGCCGGCAGTCGGTGCGGCGACGATCACGCCCATGCGCGAGTTCTCGCCCATCACCGCCAGCGCGTAGATCTCCGCCTTCACGGTCAGCGGATCGAGAAACGTACGCCCTTCGACGAAGGCCTGCTGGAGCAGCCGGGCCTCGCTGCCGACCAGCTTGCCCATCGACGCACCGTCGCTGCTCTTGCCGCGCTCGACGCAGTCGCGCATGACCTCGCGGCGCTTGCGAAGTGCCTCGACGATCTGCTCCGCCGGAACGGCATGCTCCTGCTCGTCGGTTTCGAGAAAGACTTCCGCGAGGTCGCGGTCCGCGGCGATTTCTTCTAACTGTTTGAAGGATTCGATCATTTTTCTCTCAGGGGATTTTGTCCAGGTAGCGCGCGTCGGCAACGTCGTCGAGCGAGCAGATGCGCTTCAGCGCGGCCTGTCCCAGCGGCGAGTCGACGTCGACCTGCATGAAGGCGTCTTTGCCGCGCTGCTTCCTTGAACAATAGAGAGAGGCAATATTGATTCCCTCCTCCGCGATCGTCTGCGCCACTTCGGCGATCATGCCCGGCCGGTCGCGGTAGAACAGGAGCAGCGTCGGAGAGTCCCCTTTGAAGCGGGTCTGGAATCCGTTGATCTGGAAGACCTCGATCACGCCGCCGCCGATCGACGAGCCGACGATCTCCACCACTTCCCGTCCGCCGCCTTCGATCTCGATGCGCACCGTGTTCGGATGGACCTCGCCCAGATCTTCCTCGGAAAACCGGATCTCCACTCCCATCTGCTCGGCGATGCGAATGGCCTCGGGAATCCGCGGGTCGTCGACGTTCAATCCGATGGCTCCGCCGACCAGCGCGAAGTCCGAGCCATGCCCGCGATACGTCGCCGCCAGCGGCGGATGCAGAAAGAAGCGCACGGCCGACGGATCGCGATCGAGGATCTCGCGGGCCACGCGCCCAAGCCGCGCCATTCCCGCGGTGTGCGAGCTGGAGGGGCCGACCATGACCGGTCCCATCACATCGAGAATGCTGACTTTGCGGTCGTGGCGAACGGGCATGGCGGGAGTCTATCGCGAGCCGTCGTGTAATCTATTCACGGTGTGAATGATTATCATTCACGATCTGAATGATTATCATTCGACGCCTGAATGATTGTCATTCACGTGGTGAATGATTATCATTCAGGCTGTGGATGATCAGCCGAAGGCTCGGCTCCTCGACGACACACTGGCTCGGGCCGCGCGCACGATGCCGGTCGTCATCGTCACCGGCGCGCGGCAGACCGGCAAGAGCACCCTCGTCCGCGAGCTCATGACTGCCGCCGACCGGATCTACCTGACGCTCGACGATCTCGACGTCCTCGAGCAGGCCACGCGTGCCCCCGAGGATCTGATCGGGCGCGGCACGAAAATGACGCTCGACGAGATCCAGCGCGCGCCCGAGCTCCTGCTCGCCGTCAAGCGCGCCGTGGACGCGCGCAAGCAGAAAGGGCGTTTCATTCTCACCGGCTCGGCCAACCTGCTCCTGATGCGCAACGTCTCCGAGACGCTGGCCGGCCGCGCCAGCTACCTCACTCTCTGGCCCATGACGCGCCGCGAGCAACTCGGCCTCGGGCGCGCGGGCCTCTGGGACGAACTGCTGAACGCGAAGGACGATGCCTGGCGCGACGTTCTGCTGTCCCACGACTCGGCGCCCGAGGATTGGAAGAAGCTCGCGTTGCGCGGCGGATATCCGACGCCGGCGCTCGAGCTGTCCACGCGTGCCGAGCGTGCCATCTGGTTCTCCGGCTACACGCAGACGTACCTCGAGCGCGATCTGCAGGACATCGCCTCCATCGCCGGGCTTCCCGACTTTCGGCGTCTCATGCGAGCGGCCTGTCTTCGCCTCGGGCAACTGGTCAACCAGACCGAGCTCGGACGCGACGTGGCCATGCCGCAGCCAACCGTGCATCGCTATCTGAATCTTCTCGAGGCGTCGTATCAGCTCGTGCGCGTTCCCGCGTACGCCGTGAACCGCACGCGCCGCCTCATCAAGACGCCGAAGATTTACTGGAGCGACTCGGGGCTCGCGCTCCACCTCTCCGGCATGCACGATCCCGCGGGCCATCATCTCGAAAATCTCGTCCTGACCGATCTGCTGGCGTGGAAAGAGAGCCGCACCGAGGCCGCGGACATCTTCTACTGGCGCACCGCCGTCAACGAGGAGGTCGATCTCGTGATCGAGACCGGCGGCAAGCTGGTTCCGATCGAGGTCAAGTCCTCTCCGAAGCCGAGGCAGGCCGACGCGAAGCATCTGCGCACGTTCCGCGACGAGTACGGCCGGCAGTGCCGCACCGCGCTGCTTTTGCATACGGGCAGCGAGGTGGAATGGCTGGCGCCGGGCATCCTGGCCGCGCCCTGGTGGCGCGTCCTCTGATTTGCACCGGGCGCAAAACTGCTACACTCCGCTCTCGGTCCATGACGGAACGCCCGGTCATTCTGGTCGTCGATGACGATGCGCCGATTCTGGTGCTCATGCGCAACCTCCTGCGCGAGTTCGGCTTTGATCCCGTGGCCGCCGCAAGCGGCGCGCAGGCACTCGTCGAGGCGCAGCGGAAAACGCCGGACCTGATCCTCCTCGACCGCAACATGCCGGGCATGAGTGGCGACGACGTTCTGGCCGCGATGCGCAGCGACGGCGCTCTCTCGACGGTACCCGTGCTCATGCTCACCGGCGAGCCGATGGACGCGGACGAGATCGCGCGCGTCGGCGCGAACGCCGCGGTGATGAAGCCGTTCGACGTGCCCGCGCTGGTGGCGATGATCCGTTCCCATGTAAATCGCGGGTAACAACCGCGAGAAGTTTCGGTTCGCGTCTCACTCACCTCGTGAGAGGAGTCAACCGATGGGCATGCAGGAACGAGCCGAAGATTTCGAAGAGAGTCCGCAACGCACATACGTCGTACTGGAGCTGAGCGAACCGGTGCCGGACGACGCCGACCCGGGCGAGTTTCTGGCGGCGCAGCAGATTGTTCTTTCCGCGGTGACCCACGCGCTGGATGGAGGGACGCCGAAGAGCGCGCAAGCCATCTGGACCGCGCCGTCGTCCACGCTGGCCGTGCTGTACAAGCGTTTGAGCCACACGGACACCGAACCGCCCAACCTCCGCAAATACGTCTACATCGCGGTGCCGGAAGGTACCGATGCGGAGAAAGTTCGCGCGCAGCTCGCCGAGTACCCGGCCGTGAAGCACGCGTACGTCGAGCGGCCCGCGTCCCTGCCGAGCGTCGTCGCGAACGACGATCCCCTGTCGCCTCGGCAAGGCTATCTGCGCACGGCACCGGAAGGAGTGGATGCCGAGTACGCGTGGACGATTCGCGGCGGTGACGGCGCGGGGGTGAAGTTCGTCGATCTCGAATTCGCGTGGAAGCTCGATCATGCCGATCTCCAGGCGCAACACGTGACGTTCCTGGGCGGCACGAGAGACACCGCCTTCAAGTCCGTCCAACACGGCACGAACACCCTCGGCGTGGTCTGCGCGCGCGACAACACCCAGGGAGTGGTCGGCATCGCACCGAACGCGCAGGTCGCCGTGGTCTCGGCGTACAACAGACCCCGCGTGGATGCGATCGTCGAGGCACTCGCGTTCCTCGAATTCGGCGACGTGCTGCTCATCGAGCAGCAGGTCGACCCCGTCCCCAACCTGTTCGTGCCCGTCGAGGCCTACGACGCGGACTTCGACGCGATCCGTCTCGCCACGGCGTTGGGCATCGTGGTGGTGGAAGCGGGAGGCAATGGCTCCAATGGCGCGCCGCCCGCGGTGAACATGGACACGTGGACCGATCCGCGCGGCCGGAGGCTCTTCGATCCCGCGTTCCGCGACAGCGGCGCGATCATCGTCAGCGCCGCCGACTCCGCGGCCACGCACGGCCGCATCAATTACGCGCCGTTCGGAATGCGCATCGATTGCTTCGCGTGGGGAAAGGACGTCGTGACCACGGGGATCACCCCTTCCGGCGCCGACAATTACGTCACCGACTACGCCGGCACATCCAGCGCGAGCGCGATCGTCGCCGGCGCCGCCGTGGCCGTGCAGGGAATGGCGCGCGCCGCGGGGCGAAGGTTCGCACCGCGCGAGCTCCGGCAGATTCTTCGCGAGCACGGCACGAAGCGGGCGCCCGGGCTGAAACACATCGGCGCGATGCCCGATCTCCGCGACATCGCCATGAACGTCCTTCGCGTCGCGCCGGACGTCTTTCTCCGCGATCACGCCGGCGATACGGGGCAACCGCACGCGGGCGCCATCGCCAGCCCGGACATCATCGTGCAGCAGGCACCGGCCGCGAACCCGCAGGTGTCTTTCGGCGGCGGCGCGGCGGTCGCGTCGAACGTGAAGTCCGGTCAGGACAACTACGTCTACATTCGCGCGAGCAATCGCGGCGGCTCCGCGGCGGCGAACGTCACCGCCACCGTATTTTTCGCCGATGCGGCTTCGCTCACCAACGCGAATCTCTGGACTCGCATCGGCAGCGTCACCATTCCGAGCGTGCCGATGGGCGCGGGACTGACGGTCTCCGGCGTGATTCCGTGGCCGGCCGCGGCGGTTCCGGCGCCCGGCGCGTACACGCTGGTTGCGGTCATCGGAAACGCCCAGGAGCCCCCGCCTTCGCCCGGCGACCTGACGTCGGCCGCGAACTTCGAGCGCTTCATTCGCGACAACAACAATGCCACGGCGCGCGACGTGAACGTCATCGCCTGACGCCCGAAAAGCGGCGACGGGCTTCAGCCCGTCGCCGCGTCTGCGGTAAAGTCCCGCCGCCATGATTCACGAACGTCCCGATTCGTTGTCCCAGGCTTCCGTCGACGATCTGGTGTACACCGCCGTCTTCTCCGGCGACGCCGCTACGAAGGCCGAGGCGCGGAAGCAGATCCATCTGCGCGCGCGGCAGGCCGGCGCGGTGCCGGCCTCGATTGCTCCGCTCTACAAAGCCATCGGCCGCGGCGAGGTGGCGCGCAAGTTCACGGTGCCGGCGTTCAACATTCGCGCGCTGACCTACGACGTCGCGCGAGCGCTTTTCCGCGCCGCCATGCGGCACCACGTCGGGCCCTTCATCTTCGAGATCGCGCGTTCCGAGATCGGGTACACCGAGCAGCGTCCGGGTGAGTATGCGGCGTGCGTCCTCGCGGCGGCGCTGGCCGAGGGATACAAAGGTCCCGTGTTCATCCAGGGCGATCACTTCCAGGCCAGCGCGAAGAAGTGGGCCACCGGGGAGGGCAAGGCATCGGAGATCAAGGCGCTGGAGTCGCTGATCGACGAGGCCATCGCCGCCGAGTTCTACAACATCGACATCGACACTTCCACGCTCGTCGATCTCTCGCACGCCACGCGCGACGAACAGCAGCACACGAACTACACCTACACGGCGCACTTCGCGAAGTACATCCGCGCGCGTCAGCCGAAGGGCATCGACGTTTCGATCGGCGGCGAGATCGGCGAGGTCGGCAAGTACAACACGCAGCCCGACGAAGTGCGCGCGTACATCGACGGAGTGCGCCGCGAGCTGGGCGGCGATCCGGGCATGGCCAAGATCTCCGTGCAGACCGGCACCTCGCACGGCGGCGTGCCCATGGCCGACGGCACCATCGCCGAGGCCAAGATCGACTTCGACGTGCTCCGCGAGACCACGCGCATCTGTCGCGAGGAGTACGGCGTCGCCGGCTCCGTGCAGCACGGAGCGTCGACGCTGCCCGAGGCGGTGTTCAACAAGTTTCCGGAGAGCGATGCCGTGGAGATCCATCTGGCCACCGGATTCCAGAACATGATTCTCGACGCGCCGTCGCTGCCGCAGGAGATGAAGGACGGCATCCGGCAATTCTGCTTCGACAACTGCATGGATGAGCGCAAAGACGGCGAGACCGACGAGCAGTTCGTCTACAAGACGCGCAAGAAAGCGATCGGACCGTTCAAGCGCCGCATGTGGGAGCTCGATGCCGCGGCCAAGAGTCCGATCCTCGACGCCATGGAACAGAAGTTCGAGTTTCTGATGGAGAAGCTGGCCGTGTACGACACGCGCGACGTCGTCGACCGCTACATCAGCACGAATGCGGAACTGCCTGAATACGCGGCGGCGTCCGCGGAGCTGACCGCGGCGGCCACCGTCGATCCGAACGAGGGGGAGTGATGATCGCATCGCAGCAGTGGAGTGGTACGTGTGACGTTTGGCTCGATCCGCCCAACCCGCCCGCGCATGCGGACATCACCGCGACGACTTCGCAGGTGCTCGACGGCAAGACGACGCAGATCGACTACCGCTCGTCGGTCAAAGGCAAACGTTCCGACGGCGTGATGCTCGTCGGCACCGACATCGGCAACAACAAGCCCTGCCTGACGTGGATCGACACGTATCACACCGGCGGCAACGTCATGCTCTTCGCCACCGACGCCGACGGCTCCCTCATCGGCAACTGGGACGCGGGCGGCGAAGTGTGGCGCTGGCGCATCCGCATCGAGGAAGGCGACGAGCTGCGCATCCGGCACTTCATCATCACGCCCGCGGGCGAAGAAGGGCCGGCCATCGAAGTGATCCTGCGCGCGGCGTAAAAACGTCCCGGACCGCCCTCGTGCGCCGACCGTACGTACGTCGCGCTCGTCGCTGCGCTTCCCGCGGCCGGAGCGTGGCGCGCGACGCGTGCCGCGCGGAACGCTTTCCATGCGTCTCATCGCGCCGGCAGGCGTGAAGCTTCCCGCCGCCGTGCGCGGCGGGTTTTCCCGAATTCGAACACGTGCGAGAGTTACACGGTGTGCAAGAACACCTACGCGTGCGTCACCGATCCGGGCGCGCGCGACTGTGATTGCTCGAGCTCGTCGTGCCACCCGAATCAGCGCTGGGGGCATCATGATGATGCAGGACATGTACGACCGGTATTGCCATCACTACGCGATGCCGGCGGACTGCACTTACTTTTGATAGCAGGCGGAGGAACTTCACGTGAGCTCACGATTCGCAGTGACGGCTCTGGTGGCCGGATGCATCGCGCTGGCGGGCTTGGCCGGGCAGCCGGATTGGGCGAAGAAACCACCGACGCCGGTGAGGTTGAAGGCATCGGGATTCGTCGTGCAAACGGGCCTGCCGCATGGCTGGACGTACACGAGCGACGACGGCTTCATGGCACCCGCGGAGCTCGCGCCGGCGTGCCGCGTCCGCGTGGCCTTTCACGCCACGCGCAACTGGGATGAGTTTCTCGTGGCGGCGCTGCGTCCCACCGACGGCGGCCGGCCCGGCGAGCGCGCCGTCGTCAGGATCGACGGCCATCCCGCGGTCTCGAATCGCTACAGCCGCAAAGGCGTCGCGATCCACGACATTTACATCGATCTGTCGGCCCTGCACGCCGGCAGCGGCGCGGTGTGGACGCTCGAGCAGCGCGCAACGTCCGTGCCGTCGGACTGCGAGCTCCAGTTCCTGGCCATGGTGAACAAAGCAACGATCACGGCGTTGCCGGACGCAGCCAGTCCGGCAACGCCGTGATCTTCTCCAGCGTCACGTAGTCCTTGCCCGCGAGCGCGTCGTCATCGATGCGCTCGTGCGCCCAGGTCAGCTCGTAAGGGATGTGCACCGCGCGCGCTCCCGCTTCCAGCGCGGGCAGTACGTCGGAGCGCAACGAGTTGCCGACCATCACGAATCGCTCCGGTGCGACGCCGTGGCGGTTCATGATCGTGCGATACGTTGCGGCGTTCTTCGCCGAGACGATCTCCACCGCGTCGAAGAACTCGCCCAGGCCCGAGCGGGCCAGCTTCGATTCCTGATCGAAGAGATCGCCCTTCGTGAGCAGCATCAGGCGATACCGGCCGTTGAGGGACTCGATCGTTTCGCGCACGCCGTCGAGTAGCTCCACGGGATGGCGAAGCATTTCGTGGCCGCGGTCGATGATCTTCTGCACCTCGGCGCCGGTGATGCGCGTTTCGGTCAGCTCGATGGCGGTCTCGATCATCGAGAGGATGAAGCCCTTGATGCCGTAGCCGAAGTGGCCGAGGTTTTTCGTTTCCGTGGCCAGGAGCCGCTCGCTGACCCAGGCGGCGGGATGGTAGGCGGCCAGCATCTCCGTGAACTGCGACTCGGTGGCGTGGAACATCCGCTCGTTGTGCCAGAGCGTGTCGTCCGCGTCGAAGGCGATGAGATCGATCATGTGCGGATCGTATGCGAGTCGCCGAGTCGCCGAGTCGCCGAGGAGGCTCACAGGCGCATAGGCTCATAGGCTCACAGGAGTACCTGCGATGAGCTTTGAGCCTGTGCGCCTGTGCACCGATGAGCCTGTGCGCCTGTGCACCGATGAGCCTGTGAGCCTAGGAGCCTGTAAGCCTCCTGTCTTAGCATGCGCTCATGCGCCGCACACTCGCCGTCCTCCTGCTCGCGCTCCTCGCCCTCCCGCTCGTTGCCGCCGACGACAAGCCGCCCACCACCGCGCAGGCCCT
>DATLBM010000572.1:0-2794 GCA_035526885.1 Thermoanaerobaculia bacterium
TGGAAGCGCGGATCGCTGACGACGATCGTCGTAGCAGCGTGACCGCCGAGCTTGAAGTCGGCCTGGCCGGGCTTCTGATACGTGGCGCGCACGTCGATGTCGAGCGTGTGCGTGCCGGGCTTCATCGCCTCGAGCGTCCACTCGGCACTTCCCTGCGCGCCCGCGACGAGGAACGTCGCGCCGGTGGTTTCATCAACGACAGGCACCGGTTGTCCGATCGCGACCGCGGGAACGACTTTCGACACGCGCATCGACAGCGGCGACGTGAGCTTTGCAGTGACGGAGTCGAGCCGGATGTTGCTCGCCGCCGGTGCGTTGTTGTCGACTTGCAGGATGACCGCGAAAAACTGGTGCAGCACGCCGAAGCCGGTGGGGATCACCAACGCGGCAGGAAGGGTCACGCCCTTCCTCGCCGGCTCGGCCGCCTTCTCGTCGCCGGACGGCGCGTCGCCGGGATCGCCGAGGCCGAAGGGGATGATGTCGGGGGGCGTGAAGCGCGGCGGCTTCTGGATCGTGGGAGGCGGCGGCAGCATGAACGGGGCGGGGGCGAGCGGCGTGACGACGCGCGTGCGCTTGTCGATCAACACCGGATAGGGCACTTCGACCTGGGAAGAGCCGACGCCGAAGATGAAGGTGTATTCGTAGACTTCGTAGTTGGCGTCGTCGATGTGAATGCCGCGCTCCCGGAGCTCGTCGGGCGTGAGCTGGCGGACGCGCACTCGGGTCTTGAGCACGTCCGCGACCTCGATGCGCGCGAACGAGGGCACCGACTGCTGCAGGAACTCGCCGCTCGCGCCGACGAGCCGGACGTTCTGCAGCGCGTACTCCCCCTTCTCATGCAGCGCGGGGATGGCGAATTTCTGACCGGGGATCGCGGAAAGCGTGATCGGGACGTCGATGCCGGGTCCGGTCAGGTCGCCGAGCGCGGACAGCCCCGGCGCGGCGGGAGCGTCGACACCGACCTTCCCGCCGAAGAAGGTCTGCACGTACGACGGCACGCCGACGGCGGTGACGATTGGCGTGCGCTCGACCTCGAGTCCGAGTCCGACGATGGCCAGCTCGCCGCGCGCCACTTCCCCGGCATGCGCCGCCCCCGCCCCGAGAGCGAGGGCGATGACGAAGACAAGCACGCCCCCCCGCCCGCCCTGTTTTGCTGAGGGCTCGCCCAAATTGCTCTCCCGGATTGTCGAGTGACGGAGTGACCGCGCGGAATTAGATCAGGTTGTGCGGCCAAACGGAAGGGCGGAGGCTCATCACGAGCCTCCACCGCCTAGCGACGCGCGCTCCGGCCGCCGATCATCGCAAACACGGACCATGATGCCGGATGCCGTTTCTCGGGCGAGTCACTTTGAAGCGCATGCAGTTGAGCGGCGCGCAAGGCTTCTTCAGGTGCGTCGCCGGACACATATCTTCGATGAACCATGGCGACGAGCGTGCCGGTCTCCTCGTCTTCAACATCCCAGAGCGTGGAGAGAACGGAGGGGACGCCCGCAATGAGAAATGCGCGGGCAATGCTCGACGTGCCTTCGACGTCACTCTTCTCGCCCTGCGACGTACTGCACGAGGCCAGGACGACCAGCCGCGTACGCCGAAAGGACAGTCCGCTGATCTCACGAACCGACAGAACACCGTTGTCGTTCCGGCCTGGGCCCAACAGCAACGCCGAGTGCCACGGTTGTGCAGGCATGATGACCGTATGCCCCGCAAAATGAATGACGTCATACGCATCGGCGGATGACGTGAATCGATCGTGCGCGGCTTCCGTACCGCGGAGGAACAGTCGTTCGGCGTACAAACTCGCCACGCGTTCCCCCTCGCGCTCTGCCGCCGGCAGCGACGACAACGCGGTGAAGCTCGCGTCCAATACAGGGTTGGCGAAGATCGCTGCCGTCGGTTGCAGCACCGCGGGCTTATCCTCGCTTCTATCCGTGCAGAGAAGATAGACAGCGACGCTCGGCGAAACCACCATGAGATGCGTTTGCACGAGATACTTCCCGTTGCCGGGATCGACGAGCGCCGCGAATGGAATTTGTTCGAGGATCGCGTCGGGAACGATCACGAGTGAACGGGCGCGCTCGAAACGGTTGCCTACGGGTGCGAGCAGCCAGGAGAACAGTCTGGTCGCCAATGGCCTGAGCTCGTCCAGAGGACGCCGGTCAATGACGGCCTCCCGGAACTCGCCCACAGAACGCTCGATGAGATCGCGGCGAACTGGCACCCGGGTGACGGCCAGACCGGAGCGATCGACGATCAGAATGATCAGCTCTTCTTCCAGCATCACGAACTCGAGAAGAAGGCCATCGTCCGGCAAACGATCCGCCAGCGAGGCTGCGTCGAGCAATGACGGCACCGCTACATCGCTTCTGGCCTCAGACGCCATCTCCTCGGCCATCGTCCGGGCGCGACCTCGCTCCACATATTGCAATGCGGCCCGGCCGTCGCCACGCGCGACAGCTGCGGCCACGGCCTCGCGAAACAGATCCCCGGAGTCATCGAAGATCGAACCGCGGAGCTCGGGGTCGCGCGTGCGAACGCGCTGTGTCTCCAAAAGCCGGATGCCGTGGTCGAACTCACGCTCGGCTTCCTTCAGACGGTTGGCTCCGCGATAGGCACGACCGCGCTCGAGATGTAACTGCGGGAGGAGCACGGAGCGGCCGGCGCGCTCCTGAAAAGCGATGGCTTCCGACAAGAAGGGCAACGCGCGCTCCGGAGCGGATCGCCGCACAATCGAACCGGTGACACCTGCGATGTCGGCGAGAAGCTTTTCGCGAATCGAAGCGTCTTTCACACGAGC
>DATLBM010000573.1:0-2107 GCA_035526885.1 Thermoanaerobaculia bacterium
GGTCGAGAGCATAGAAAAGGCCAACCTTGCGGGCGCGACCGTGGGATCGCGTCTGCTGTTCACCGACGCGCCGCCGTTTCGCTCCAGCGACGGCCGTCCCGTGCGCCTCACGTACGCGGTGGTGACCGAGGGAGACGAGGCTCGCAGCCAGCCCTCGAACCTCGCGGTGATCGTGCCGCTGCCTGTGAGCATCCCTCCCGCCGGCGTGAAGGCAACGGTCAAAGCGGAAGGCGTGACGCTGTCGTGGACGGCGCCCGGAAAATCGGTTTCCGGAGACTCCGGTCCCGTGATCAGCGGCTACAACATCTATCGCGCGGCGCCGGGCACCGATCCGGGCCAGCTGCCCGTGCCCATCAACGGCGCGCCGGTCAAAGGAACGACCTACCAGGACACGCCTGCGTACGGCGAGCACGAATACCGCGTTGCGGCCGTCGCGACGACCGGACCGCCCGCGATCCAGAGCGATCTCTCGACGCCGGTCAGAGTGGCGTTCAAGGATCTGGTCGCGCCGCCGGCACCCGCGAATCTGACCGCGCTCGTCGAGACGAAGCTCGTCCGCCTGCTCTGGGATCCGGTCACCGCCCCGGACCTCGGCGGCTACAACGTCTATCGCATCGAAGGAAAGTATCGCCTCAAGCTCACACCCACGCCGACGAAGGACACCAACTTCCTCGACATCTCGATCGACATCGGCATCTTCTACACGTACGAAGTGACCGCGGTCGACAGCAACGGAAACGAGAGCACGCCGTCGCCGCGCACCGAGCCGGTGACCGTGCCGAAGACACCCTGATGCAGAGAGCCATTGCGGTTGCAGCTTACGACGACATCCCCGCCGACTTCCGTGGAACGCCCGTGGAACGTCTGGTGGCCTGGCACAACGGTTTCTCGAACGAGCCCGAGACGGCGGTCCTGCACGCCGAGATGCTGGTGGGCATGTGCATGGACAACCGCAAGAAGCTGCGCATCCCGGAGAACTTCGCGTTCATCCTGCGCGCGGGCGGCGGCAATCTGCGGCCCAGCGAGTTCAAGGTCTCGTTCGCGGTGGCGGTGGGCGGCGTGCGCTGCATCGCCATCATCGTGCACAACCACTGCGGCATGGTCGGACTGTCCGGCCGCCGCGAGCAGTTCGTGGACGGGCTCGTCGACGCGGGATGGGAGCGCGAGCCCGCGGAGCAGCACTTCGATTCGTACGCGCCGCTCTTCGAGATCGGCAACGAGATCGACTTCGTCCTCGCGGAAGCGAAGCGGTTGCGCGCGCGCTACCCGAAAGTGCTGGTGGCGCCGCTGTTCTACAACGTGGATGACAACCGGCTGTACTGCTTAAACGAGCAGATCGCGTAATCGCGCCGCGTCACTGACCGGCTCCTTGCACGCGTAACCGACGCACACGTACGCGAGCGTTTTCTCGTCCGGCCGCCCTTCCATGAGCGGCAAATCCGCGCTTTGCGCGCCGTGCACGAGCACGCGGTGCGGGATGAAGGTCTCCCCGATCGCGCGCAGAAACGCCGAGACGTCGCCCGTGAGCGCGATCTCTTTCGGCTGCGCGTTGCGCCACTCGCAGACGCCCAGCAGAAACCCGAAGCCGGACGCGTAGCGCTCCGCGAGCGGCCACTCCGACTCCAGCGTCTCCGTGGCCACGCGCGCGTACTCCTCGTTGCCGAAAAGCAGCGCCAGACGCAGCAGCACGTCCGCGGCCACGGAGCTCGCCGCGGGCGTGGCGTTGTCGAAGAGGTCTTTCGGACGCGTGATCAGTTTCTCGTGGTCGACGGGCGTGTCGTAAAAACCGCCGTTCTCCTCGTCGCGGAAACGCACCAGCATCGCATCGGCGAGCGTCCTCGCGCCGTCGAGATAGCGGCGCTGGCCCGTGGCTTCGTAGGCGAGCGTCAGCCCCCAGGCCACGCCCGAGTAGTCCTCGAGCAGGCCGGGGATTTTCGCGTGTCGCACCAATCGCCCATCGACGATACGCGTCAGTAAAAAATCCGCGTTCCTGCGGACCACGTCGTCGTAGCGATCGAACGCCACCGCCGCCTCCGCGAAAGCGGCCAGCATCCACCCGTTCCAGCCGGCCAGGATCTTCTCGTCGCGTCCCGGCCAGACGCGTTTC
>DATLBM010000574.1:0-11184 GCA_035526885.1 Thermoanaerobaculia bacterium
GCCCAGCCACCGGCCGTCGTATGCGTAACGTTTCTGATCGGAGTCGTACGGCACGGTCCACGGATCGCGGCCGGTGAGCATCGCGAAATGCGACGGCACGGTCCACGAGCCGGTCGCCCACGCGTTGTCGAATGCGATCGCGTTTCGCGCGAAGGCCGCGACGTGCGGCGCGTACGTCATCGTGTCGTCGTAGCGCGCCGTGTCGAGGATGATCAGTGCGACGTTGCGTCCGGACGCTCCGGGCCGCGCGGAAGCGCGCCGAAAATGCAGCAGGTTCGCGGCCGTGAGCATCATCAATGTGAGACTCAGTGCCGCCGCAACCGCCCATCGCCACGGATGCTTCGCCGGCGCGAATCGCACCAGCACGCCGATCGCACAAAACAACAGCGTCACCAACGCCCACGCGAGCACCACGCGCGACGGACGCCAACCGCTCCATCCGCGAAACGGCAGCACCGCGCGCGAGAGAAGCAGCAGTCCCGGACCCGTGATCATCAGCGCCGCACCGCGCAGACGTCGCAATCGCTGCGACGAGAACAAGGCGCCGGTCGCGCAGCCGATGGTCATCCACGTCCACAGCACGCCCGCCAGCAACGGCGCGGAAACCGTGAGCTCTCCGCGCTCGCCGTACGGGTTGACGACCAGCACGGCGCAATCGATCAATCCCATGACCGCTCCCAGCCAGAGCCCCGCGGCCGGCGTGGTCATCAGATTCTCATCACGTCGAACTGCTCGTGATGGAGCGCCTCATCGGGCTTGAAGACGAGATGGATGCCCAGCGAGCGCTCCACTTCCTCGAAGATCGGATCGCCGGTGTGTAGCGTGCCGTAGACGATCGGGTTCACGCGTACGATCACGTCCTGGCCTTCGTGGAAGTCGCGCAGCTTCATCAGCTCGCGCCAGATCTCCAGCGCGATGGTCGTATTCGACTTGATCCGTCCGCTGCCGCCGCAGTACGGACAGGCCTGCGTGAGCGAGCGCTCCAGGCTCTGGCGCACGCGCTTGCGCGTCATCTCGATGAGGCCGAATTCCGAGATCTGCAGGATCTTCGTCTTCGATCGATCCTTCTTGATCTCGTTTTCCAGGGCCTCGAAGAGCTTCTGGCGGTTCGCGGCTTCCTCCATGTCGATGAAGTCGAGCACGATGATGCCGCCCAGGTCGCGCAGGCGGATCTGCCGCACGATCTCCTTGGCCGCCTCGAGGTTGGTGCGGAACACGGTCTCTTCGAGATTCTTCTTCCCGACGTATTTCCCCGTGTTCACGTCGATCGCCACCAGCGCCTCGGTCTGATTGATGACGATGTAGCCGCCCGACTTCAGCCAGACCTTCGACTTGAGCGCCTTGGCGATCTCCGGCTCGATGCCAAACTCGTCGAAGATCGGCTCCTCGCGGCGGAACAGGCGCACGCGCGACACGAGCTGCGGCTGGATCTGATCGAGGAACTCGACGATGCGCTGGTACTGCTCGATCGAGTCCACCCACACGCTCTTGAACTCCGCGGACAGCACGTCGCGAATCGTGCGCAGCACGAGATCGAGATCGTGATGAATGGCGGCGGGGGCGGATGATTTCTCCGCGCGCCGGCGGATCGATTCCCAAAGCTCGGTGAGGTAGCGCAGGTCGGCGGTGAAGTCCTCTTCGCCGCGGCCTTCGCCCGCCGTGCGCACGATGAAGCCGCCGTGTCCGTGCGGGCGGATGCGCTCCACCATTTCCTTCAGGCGCGCCCGCTCGCCTTCATCTTCGATGCGCCGCGACACGCCGACGTGATTCACCGTCGGCATGTACACGAGGAATCGCCCCGGCAGCGTGATGTGGCTGGTGATGCGCGCGCCTTTGCCGGCGATGGTGTCCTTCGACACCTGCACCACGATCTCCTGTCCTTCGCGCAACAGATCCGAGATCGACGCCTCCGGGCGATGCGGGGCGGGCACGTCGTCGAGATGCAGCTCGTCGGGCGTCTCGCTCTCGTACTCCTCGAGGTCCTCGATGACGTCGGAGACGTAGAGGAATGCGTCGCGCTCGAGGCTCAGGTCCACGAACGCGGACTGCATGCCGGGCAGGACCTTCGTCACGCGGCCTTTGTAGATGTTGCCGACGATGGTGCGATGGCGCGTGCGCTCCACCCACAGCTCGACCACCTGCCCCTCGTCCAGCACCGCAATGCGCGACTCGTGACGAGTGGCATTGATCACGATCTCCCGCGACATGCGGCGCGAATTGTAGGCTACTGGAGGTAACCGAGGGCGTTGAACTCGTTGGGCTTCGATACGGCGGCTGCCGTCGTGCTCCACGGGAGCCGACAGCGGCCGGGAAAACCTCGGGATTATAGGCGCGGGACGCATGGTTTACCCGCTCGCCCGCCTTGACCGCGGGAAGAGCGCGGTGCTATGTTCCGCGCCCCTCAGGAGTCCTCGCATTCCGGCAGGAATCAGTACTCCGGCATAGCTCAGTTGGTAGAGCAGCGGACTGTTAATCCGCGGGTCGTAGGTTCGAGTCCTACTGCCGGAGCCAATTTCGAAACGCAAACAACGGCGGCCGCGAGGCTGCCGTTTTTCATTTCGCTGCGCTACTCTGGCAACCGGTCCCGATCATGACGGTTGCCCCGTTCCCCACGACGCGCCGCAGCATCGTGCTCGCCCTCGGCAGCACCGACGCGGCCGAGCGCGAGCGCGCCTTCGACACGCTGGTGGCGTGCTACTGGAAGCCGCTCTACAAGTTCGCGCGCGTGGCCTGGAGCAAGTCGCGCGAGGACGCGGAAGATCTCACCCAGAGCTTCTTCACCCGCGCGTTCGAAAAGGAATCGCTCGCGTCCTACGATCCCGCGAAAGCGAGCTTCCGCACGTTCCTGCGACTGCTGTTCGAGCGTCACGTCACGAATGAGTGGAAAGCGGGACAGCGTCTGAAGCGCGGCGGCGGCGACGTGCATCTCGACTTCGATTCCGCCGAGGCCGAGATCGGACGCGAGGCCGGCGGCGTGAATCCCGAGGAGTACTTTCATCGCGAGTGGGTGCGGAGCATGTTCGCACTGGCGGTGGAGCGCTTGCGCACCCGTTGCGAGGCGGTGCCGTTCGCGGTCTTCGAGGCGTATGACCTCGACGACGATCGCGGCGTCTCGTATCGCGAGCTCGCGGTGCGATTCGGAATCGCGGAGACGCAGGTGACGAACTACCTCCACGCCACGCGCCGCAAGTTCCGCGAAGTCGTCCTGGAAATGCTGCGCGAAGTCACGGCGTCGGAAGAGGAGTTCCGCAGCGAGTCGCGGGCATTGCTCGGGGGAAGCCGCTGATGTTCATCACCGACGAGGCCATCGCGCGATTGCGCGACGTCGCCGAGCAGCCCGATCTCACCGGCACGCGCTACGACCTCGTGCGGGAGCTCGGCCGCGGCGGCATGGGCATCGTCTACGAAGTCCGCGACCGCGAGCTCGAGCGCAGCGTGGCCATGAAAGTGGTCGACGATGAGTGGCGTGCCGAGGCGCGCGTCATCGCCGCGCTGGAACATCCGGGCATCGTGCCCGTGCACGACACGGGCGATCTTCCCGACGGCCGCTTCTACTACACGATGAAGCTCGTACGCGGCGCGCGCCTCGACGCGTGGCTGCGCGAAGGACATCCGCTCACCGAGCGCCTGCGCCTCTTCGCGCGCATCTGCGAGCCTCTGGCGTTCGCGCATTCGCAGAACGTCGTGCATCGCGATCTCAAACCCGAGAACGTAATGGTCGGCGAGTTCGGCGCGGTGCTGGTCATGGACTGGGGCGTCTCGAACATTGCCGGAACGCCCGGCTACATGCCGCCCGAGCGCGAGCGCGACGCGCGCTCCGACGTTTACGCCCTCGGCGCTCTGCTGCGCTTTCTCATGAACGACGAAGGATCGCGTCCGCTGCGCGCGATCGCCGCTCGCGCGATGAGCGACGATCCATCGAAGCGTTACGCCCACGCGGGCGAGATCGCGGACGACGTTCTTCGCGCGCTCGACGGCGAGCCGGTCGCCGCGTACCGCGAGAACGTGTTCGAGGCGGCCATGCGCTTTCTGTCGCGCCACCGCGCCCTCGCGGCCATGCTGCTGGCGTATCTGGTCATGCGCGCGCTGATCCTGCTCCTAAAGGAAATCTGAGACCCGTTGAATGAGAAGGACGGAGGAATGAAAGCGATGAACAAGATTCTGTTGGGATTGATCCTGGGAGCGCTGCTCGGCGCGATCGACGGCGGCACGGCGTGGTTCACGCCCGAGGTGCGGAATCAGATGCTGGGCATCATCTTCGGATCGACGATGAAAGGCGTGATCGCCGGAATCGCCGCGGGCATCTTCGCGCGCCGGGTGAAGAACACGTTCGCGGGGATCGTCTTCGGATTGATCGTCGGCGCGGCGCTGGCGTACGCGGTCATCTACCTCGGCGGCGGTCTGTACTTCTGGGAAATCATGCTGCCCGGCGCCGCGGTGGGAGCGATTCTCGGATGGGCGACGCAGCGCTACGGGCGTACGTCCGGTTCGGCGCGCACGTCGGCCGCGTTGGCCATGGTCGCGCTGGCGCTGGTCGGCTTCAACGCGAAAGCGGATCACAACCACGAGGCCAAGCCCGCGCAGAACGCGACCTTCGAAAAGCTCAAAGCGCTCGAAGGTACGTGGGACGCGAACATGCTCACGCCCGACGGTCAGAAGACGACGGTCATCTACAAGGTCAGCGCGGGCGGCTCAGTGGTGCAGGAGACGCTCTTCGCCGGCACGCCGATGGAGATGATCAACATGTTTACCGTCGAAGGCGACACGGTCGTGGCCACGCATTTCTGCTCCGGCGACAACCAGCCCACGATGCGCCTCAACAACGGCAAGTCGAAGAGCGACGATCTCGTGTTCGACTTCGTGAACGTGCGCGGCAAGAACACGTCGTCGAACTACATCAACGGCCTGACCGTGAAGCTCGGCGCCGACGGCAGGGTCGAGGAAACCTACAGCACCTCCGCCGAAGGAACGCACATGAAGCTGTATCTGAACGGCAAACGCTGAATGATCCGTGCTCCCTCCGCGTTACCCTGACGCGGAGGGAGTTTCCGATTCTCACGCTGAAACAGCTTCCCGAGAGCCGCCGCGCGATCGTCAGCGCGCTGAAGGAGCGCGGCTCCGCCACCATCGCCCAACTCGCGCCGCACCTCGGGCTGACCGGCGAGGCGGTGCGCCAGCAGCTCCTGCAACTGCAGCGCGAGGGATGGATCGAAGCGGTGGTCGACCGCGAAACGGTGCGCGGCCGCACCGGACGTCCAGCCACGGTCTACAAGCTCACCGACGCCGGCGAGCATCTCTTCCCCAAACACTACGACGCGCTCGCCGTGTCGATGATCGACGCCGTGGCTGAAGAGATGGGCATGGATGCAGAGGTGCGCGTGCTTGCGCGCGTGGCGAACGATCGCGTGCGCGGCGTGGCGCCGTCGATCGAAGGACGTTCACTCGAAGAACGCCTCGACGTGCTGCGCGGCTGGTACGGCGCCGATGATCCGTACATGACGGTCGAGCGCGACGGCGATGATTTCAAGCTCATCGAGCGCAACTGCCCGTTCTACAACACGGCCATGAACCGCCCCGCGCTCTGCAGCGTCTCCGTGAACGCGCTGACGCAGCTTCTCGGCGTGCGCGTGCATCGCGAGGAGAAGTTCCAGAACGGCGACGGCCGCTGTGTGTTCCGCGTGCACGCGAACGAGCCGGTGAGCGACACGAAGTTCGCGCTCGAGTAGCGCTACGCCACCCAGACCGTCTTGATGTTCACGAACTCGCGAATGCCGTAGACGCCCAGCTCGCGTCCGAATCCCGAGTGCTTCACCCCGCCGAACGGCAGCCGCGGATCGCTGGCCACCATCGCGTTCACGAAGACCTGTCCCGATTCCACGCCCACGATGAACTGCTCCGCCTCGGCGCGGTCCTTCGTCCAGACGCTGGCGCCGAGACCGAAGGGCGTGGAGTTCGCGAGCCGGATGGCTTCGCCGGCATCCCGCACGCGGAACAGCGACGCAACGGGTCCGAACGTTTCTTCCGCGTACGCCGGCGCGTCGTGCGGGATGTCGGCGAGAATCGTGGGCGCGTAGAAGTTGCCGCGATCGCGCAAACGCTTTCCGCCCGTCAGCAGCTTCGCTCCGGCATCGACGCTGGCCGTGACCTGCTTCTCCAGATCCTCGACGATCTGCGGCATCGCCAGCGGACCGACGTCCGTGGTTTCCTCGAGCGGATCGCCCACGCGCAGCGCTTCCATGGCCTCGACGAAACGCTTTTCGAACTCGGCCGCGATCGATTCATGCACGATGAAGCGCTTCGCCGCGATGCACGATTGTCCGTTGTTGACGATGCGCGCCTTGATGCCGGTCTTCACGGCCGCGTCGAGATCCGCCGAGGGCATGACGATGAACGGATCGCTTCCGCCGAGCTCGAGGACGCTCTTCTTGATGCGCCTGGCCGCGCCGGAGGCCACGCTCGCGCCGGCGGGCTCGCTGCCGGTCAGCGTCGCCGCTTTGACGCGCTCGTCGTCGAGCAGCTCCGCGACCTGGTCCGCGCCGATGAGCAGCGTCTGAAACTCGCCGTCGACGAAGCCCGCCTCGCGGAGGATGTCCTCGATCGCCAGCGCGGACTGCGGCACGTTCGACGCGTGCTTGAGCAATCCGGCGTTGCCGGCCATCAGCGCCGGCGCCGCGAATCGGAAGACCTGCCAGAACGGAAAGTTCCACGGCATCACGGCCAGGATCGCGCCCAGCGGATCGAAGCGCACGTAGCTCTCCCGCGCGTCGGTTTTGATGTGCTCCGGCGCGAGATACGACTCGGCGTGCTCCGCGTAGTGCCGGCACACCATCGCGCACTTTTTCACTTCGGCCACGGCCGCCGTGAGGGGCTTGCCCATCTCCAGTGTGATCGTGCGCGCGTACTGCCCGGCGCGGGAGTCGAGGATCTCTGCCGCGCGATTCATGCGCTGCGCGCGCTCGGCAAACGACCGCGCGCGATTGATGGCGAACGCGTCGGCGGCGCGTTGCAGACGTACTGTCAGATCTTGCTTCGTCAGCGGCTCGAACGTGGCGATGGTCTCGCCCGTGGCCGGATTCACACTCGCGATGGCCATGACCGGATGATATTCTGGGGGCACTCGTCCAATCGCAGTTCAATTCAGCAAAATGTGAAGGGGGCTCACGTGAGCGTTCGCCGAACACTCTCCCTGCTTTTCCTCTGCCTGCTTTTGCCCGCGACCTCGTTCGCGCAGAGCAGCACCGGCTCGATTTCCGGAACGATCACCGACGCATCCGGCGGCGCGCTGCCCGGCGTCACGATCGTGGCCACGAACACCGCCACCGGCACGTCGCGCACCGCCGTCACCAACGCCGCGGGCGCGTACTCGCTGGCGCTGCTGCCGCCCGCAACGTACGGCGTCGAAGCATCGCTGGAAGGATTTCAGCCGGTGCGCCGCGAGAAAGTGGTCGTCAACATCGGCACGGACGTCGGTCTGTCGCTGACGATGAAGGCCGGCGTCGCGGAGACGATCACCGTCACCGCCGCCGCTCCGCTCGTCGAGACCGAGCGGACGCAGGTCAGCTCCGTCGTCAACGAAACGGCCATCGAGAACCTCCCCACGAACGGCCGCAACTTCATCGACTTCGTGCTGACCACGCCCGGCGTCGTGAAGGACGTGCGCGCGGGCGACATCAGCTTCGCCGGTCAGCGCGGCACGCTCAACTCGCTGGTCATCGACGGCGCGAACAACGACAACACGTTCTTCGGCCAGGCCCTCGGCCGCACCGGCTCGGGCCGCGCGCCGTACCAGTTCTCGCAGGACGCCGTGAAAGAGTTCCAGGTGAACGCGAACGCGTACTCCGCCGAATACGGACGCGCCGGCGGCGCGGTGATCAACGTGGTCACCAAGTCCGGCACGAACGATTTCGACGGCACGCTCTTCTACTTCCTCCGCGACAAGCGCTACAACTCGAACGACTTCATCAGCGAGATCAACAACCGTCCGAAGCAGCCGTATCACTTCGACCAGTACGGCGGCTCGCTGGGCGGTCCGATCGTGCGCGACCGCCACTTCTTCTTCATCAACTACGACGCGCAGCGCAACGAGATCCCGAACCCCGTCGTCCTCGGCGGCGGCCGCGCCATCGCCATCCGCACGCCGGACGATCAGGCCGGCTACAACGAGCTCCTGGCGCGCTCGCAGGACTACGTCCGCAATCAGAACCAGGACGTCTATCTCATCAAGACCGATCACGAGCTGTGGCCGAATGCACACCTGTCGATGCGTTACAACCGCCAGGAGTTCGTCGGCGTGAACTTCGAGAACGCCAATCTGCAGCACTCGGTCGAGCACACCGGCAACTCGCTCGTGAACACGGACACGCTCTCGGGCGTGCTCTCGCATGCGATCGGCACCGGCCTCTTCAACGAAGTGCGCGGCCAGTGGGCGAAGGACCGCGAGCCGGGCCAGGCCAACTTCTCGGGCCCCGAGGTGGAAGTGTTCCACGACGGAAACCTGGTGGGGCGCGTCGGGCAGAACACCTTCAGCCCGCGCGAGACGACCATCAAGCGCTGGCAGCTCGCGGACACGGCCACGTACCTCTTCAACACGCACACGTTGAAGGGCGGCATCGACGTCAACCACGACGACATCCTCAACTACTTCCCCGGCAACTTCGCCGGCTCGTATCGCTTCAACACCCTTTCCGACTTCGCGCAGCGGAAGCCGAACCGCTTCCTGCAGGCGTTCGCAGGCCCGGGCACGACCGGCGCGACGACGCATCCGGACATCACCGAGTACGGCCTCTTCGTGCAGGACGAGTGGAAGCTCTCGCAGGCGATCACACTCACCGCCGGCCTGCGCTACGACCTGCAGTCGATCGCGCAGCCGGACGTTCAGAATCCGGATGCGCAGTTGCTCGCGGCGGGCATCGACACGTCGAACATCCCCGAGGACACGAACAACTTCGGTCCGCGCGTGGGCATCGCCTGGACGCCGGGCAACGACGCGCGCACGGTCGTCCGCGCAGGCTACGGAATCTTCTACGGCCGCACGCCCGCGATCATGATCGGCACCGCGCACTCGAACAACGGCATCAACGTGCAGACCATCACGTTCACCGGCACGCAGATCCCCGCGTACCCGAACGTCTACACGTCGATCCCGACCGGCGCGACCATTCCCAAGCCGACCATCTTCGCGTTCGACAAGGATTACGAGAACCCGCAAGTCCACCAGGGCTCTTTCGGCATCGAGCGTGCGGTCAACAACGACCTGCTGATCGGATTCATGTACCAGTACGTGAAGGGCGAGGATCTCACGCGGTCCGCGGACATCAACATCTCCGATCCGACGGCGTTCACGATCGGCGTTGCGGGCATCGGTCCGACGACGGTGAAGCGCTACAACGGCCGCCCGTTCACGAACTTCGCGCGCATCATCGAGTTCCAGAGCAGCGCGCGCTCGCGCTACGACGGCTTCACGCTCGATCTGCAGAAACGCTTCGCCGCGAACTGGCAGGGACGCATCGCCTACACGTATTCGACGGTGAAGGATGATCGTCCGGACGCGACGGCGGTCGTGCCGGGCACCGACGACGCGAAGTTCGTCTCGGACTCCGGCGACTTCAGCACCGACTACACGTTCGGCGACAACGACGTGCGCCATCGCCTGGTGATGAGCGGCGTGTGGACGCTCGACTCGTACGCGCAGCACGTCGACACCGGATGGGCGCGCGCGATCCTGTCGGGCTGGACGATCAGCGGCATCGCCGCCTACCAGAGCGGTCAGCCGTTCACGCCGGTGGTGAACTCGGACCTGAACAACGACGGCAATGCCGCGAACGACATCGCCCCGGGCTACAAGCGCAACTCGCTGCGCCTGCAGTCGCAGTTCTCGCTGGACCCGCGCATCAGCAAGGACATCGTTTTCGGCGGCACGAAGCTGCAATTGATCGCGGAAGTCTTCAACCTCCTCGACCGCAACAACGTGAGCAACGTGAACCGGACGGCGTACGCGTACAACGCCACGACGAACGTGCTCACCGCGAACTCGGCATTCCTCACCCCGAGCGCCGTGACCGGCCAGCGCATCATGCAGCTGGCGGCAAAACTCAGCTTCTAACCCTCGTACGACCTATAGGACCCATACGTCCTATAGGTCGTATCGGGACCATTACTAAACGCCCATTGACAAACCGTAGTTAGTGAACCTACGTTTACTAACGATGGGCCGACCGCCGCGCATCTCCCGCGACCAGATTCTCGACGCTTCCCGCGCCGCCTTCTCCGCGCGCGGGTTCGCCGCCACCACCCTGGCCGACATCGCCAGGGCGCTCGACGTCACCCCCGCGGCCATCCTCCGCCACTTCGATTCCAAGCAGGAGCTCTTCAGCGCGGCCATGAGCACGCGCGCCATCGCCCTGCCCGAATTCGTGAAAGCGCTGGCCGAGCTCGATCCGAAATCCGACCCGCGCCACGTGCTCCGCGAGCTCGCCCGCCGTCTTCTGCCGTTTCTCGGCGAAGTCATCCTCCCCGCCATCGCGGTGCAGATGCACGCCACCACGCTGGTCGTGCCGTTCAACCCGCGCGCGGAAGAGATCCCGCCGCGCCGCGCCATGCAGATCCTCGCGGACTACTTCGCGCGCGCCATGAAGGCCGGCACGATCCGCAAGGCCGATCCGCGCGCGCTCGCGCTGCTCTTCCTCGGCCAGCTCCAGGCTTACGTCTTCTTTCACCAGGTCCTCGGCGTCGCACCCGCGTACCCGACGGAT
The DNA here is from genome assembly GCA_035526885.1 of Thermoanaerobaculia bacterium. GTDB lineage: Bacteria > Acidobacteriota > Thermoanaerobaculia > Gp7-AA8 > Gp7-AA8 > QHVT01. The sequence goes on from DATLBM010000574.1 coordinate 10,752, forward strand.
GAATACATCGACGCTTTGATCGCCCTCTGGTCCGAGGGCGTGTTTCTCGGAGGTACCCGTGGTCAAGAAAGTGATCATCGCGGTGGTCGTTCTCGCCGCCGCGGCGGCGACGCTGCTCTACCTGCGCAACCAGCGAAAACCAAAGCCGCTCGTCCTCGGCGGAACGCTGGAGGCGCGGACGGTGAACGTCGGGTCGCTGACCGGCGGCCGCGTCGTCCGCGTTCAGATCGATGAAGGACAGCACGTCGTCGCCGGCCAGACGCTGGTGACGCTCGAGACCGAGACCATCGATCGCCAGATCGCCGAGCAGGAAGCCGCCATCGCCGCCGCGAACGCGCAGCTCGCGAAAGCAGTGGCGGGTCCGCGCGATGAAGAAGTGCGTAAAGCCGCCGCCATCGCGGCAAACGACGAGCGCGAGCGCCGGCGCACCACG
>DATLBM010000575.1:0-3728 GCA_035526885.1 Thermoanaerobaculia bacterium
ACGCAGCGCGTCACGTTCAAGTGGAGCGCGATCAGCAACGCCACGAGCTACGAGCTCTGGGTGGACACGGGCGCGAGCAACGGCGACGCGTTCGCGCTCTACGGCACGACCGACGCGAAGACGACGGAGCTCGAGCGCATCGTTCCGAACGACGTCGTGAACTGGTACGTCGTGGCGCGCTTCTCCGGCTGCCCGAGTCTGCGCAGCGCGACGTTCCGCTTCGGCGCGCATGCATCATGCAGTCTCGCCGCACCCGCGCTCACCGCACCCGCCAACAACGCGGAAGTCACATCGCCAGTGACGCTCGCGTGGAACGCCGTGCAGGGCGCGAGCGAGTACCGCATCACGCTCAAGTCCGGCGACAGCTCGCTGGTCTCGCGCACCACCGCGACGTCGACGAGCATCCGTCTTCCGGCGGGCACGTTCACGTGGCGCGTCGAAGCGCTGCTGGGCGCGTGCAGCAGCGAGTCGTCCGAGCGCACGTTCACCATCAAGGCGGGAACGAACTGCGCCAGCAACGCCGCGCCGGCACTCGTCTCCCCTCTCGGCACTGAAGACAAACCGTCGAGCGTAGCGTCACCGGTGACGCTGCAGTGGAGTGCCGCCGCGAACGCGATCGCGTACCGCGTCTGGATCGCGCGCGACGGACAGCCGTTCGAAGACGTCGCGCTGACCACGCAGACCTCGACGAAGCTGGATCTCGACGAGGATGGCCGCTACGCGTGGTTCGCGCAGGCGATCTTCGAAGGCTGCGAGCCGAAGCGCTCCGCCACCGCGTACTTTGTCCTCGACGACAGCACCGGCTGCAGCACGACTGCGCCCGCGCTCATCGCGCCGTCCGCCGGGCAGACCGTGACCGGACGCGTGACGTTCCAGTGGGGCGCCGTACCGTCCGCGCAGAAGTACCGCGTCCTCCTCCTCGTCAACGGCGAGCCCGTGCTCCTCGGCACCACCACCGAAACGCGGCTCGAGCGCATCCTCGAGCCGGGCGACTACACGTACTCGATCGAAGCCGTGTTCGAGAACTGCCGCTCCACGTTCTCGGCGCGTACCGCTTTCAAAGTCGGACGATCGCAGAATTGCGCGACCGAGCCGCCGGCGACGGTGTCGCCGGCAAACGGGGCGACCGTGACCGATCCCGAAGTCACGCTCGTGTGGACGCCGGTCAGCGGCGCCATTCGCTATGCCGTGCTCGCACGCGCCGATGACGGCACCGAGACCCTCGTCGGCACCACCGAAGGCACGACGCTCACGCATCTCGCGCCTCCGGGCGAGATCACGTGGCGCGTGGTCGCGTTCTTCGTGGGCTGCGACTCGCAGTCCTCGCCGCGCGCGACCTTCGTCGTCTCGCCGCCGCAGGGCGGTTGCACCGATCGCAAGCCGCTCCTGCTGTTCCCCAACGGCGCGCGTCCCGTGCCGTCGCCCGTGCAGTTCACGTGGCTGGGCGTGCCGCGCGCCGACGAGTATCGCGTGTGGATTCAGACCGGCGACGAGCGTCCCAGCGTGGCCGCGACGACGAAAGAAACGTTTGCCGAGGTGAACGTGCCGCAGGGGCCGTGGCGGTGGTTCGTCGAGGCGCGGTTCGCGAACTGCCCGCCGACGTTCTCCGCGCGCGGCGAGTTCATCGCCGCAGTTGCGGCATCGTGCGGCATCCCCAAAAAACCCGACGCGCAGGTCGTCGGCCGCGCGCTGTCGAACACCGCCTACAACGTGCGCTGGACGCCGCTTGCGCAGGTATCGCGGTACGAAGTGCAGGAGTCGACGTCGCTCGACTTCGCCAACGCGCAGACCTTCCTCACCGCGGCGCCGTTCCGTGCGTTCACGCACACCGTGAGCGGCGCGCCGGTGCAGTATCTCTACCGCGTGCGCGGCCTGTCCGCGTGCAGCGACACGCCCGGCCCGTACTCCGACGTCGTGGGCGTGTACGTCGTCGACGCGAAGACCAGCAGCGCGACGACGGAGCTCGGCGGCACCGCGGAGACGGTCGTGCAGCGCCTCTTCGTGAAAGGCGGCACGACGCCCGTGCAGTTCACCGCCAGGACCGACAAACCGTGGCTGATGGTCACACCGTCCAGCGGCACGCTGCCCGTCGACGGCCTCACCCTCACCGTCACCGCCGACCCCAACTCCCTCAACCTCGGCACGAACACCGGCACGGTGCAGCTCACGTACGCGAGCGCCGCGCGCGGCGGCGGCGGCATCGGCACGAACGACGGCCCGGCACAGACCACGTTCCCGATGTCGGTCAGCCTCGTGACTCCGGTCATGCCCGAGGGCAAAGGCACGCCGCCGCCGGACGCGCTGATCTTCCCCGCCGTGGGACACGCCGCGGGCGCGAACGACTCCCTGTTCCAGTCCGACACGCGGCTCACCAACCTCACCGCGCGCACGATGAAGTACGACCTCTACTTCACGCCGTCCGGCACGGACGGCACGGAGAGCAGCGCCTCGACGACGATCGAAGTCGCGCCCAACGAAACGGTGGCGCTGGACGACGTCGTGGCGAACATGTTCGGCGCGGAAGGCAGCACCATCGGCATGCTCGAAGTGCGCCCCGCCGGGACTTCGGATACCGAGGGAGAGTTCTTCGGAGGCGTGACGGCGTCGGCGCTGAAGCAGTTGCAGAGCGTCGCCTCGAGCCGCACCTACAACTTCACGCCGAACGGCACGTTCGGACAGTTCATCCCCGCCATTCCGTTCGCGCGGTTCGCGGGCCGCAACGCCATTCTCTCGCTGCAGCAGGTCGCGCAGTCGAGCCAGTTCCGCGCGAACTTCGGCTTCCTCGAGGCATCGGGCAATCCGGTCGAGTTCATCGTGCGCGTCTTCGATTCCGCCAACACGCTGCTCACCGAGATTCCCCTTTCCCTCGGCGCGATGGAACATCGCCAGTACAACGGACTGCTCCAGCAGTACGGCATCAGGAACCTCGCCGACGGGCGCGTGGAAGTGGAAGTGCTCAGCGGCGACGGCAAGATCTCGGCGTACGTGTCGGAAGTCGACAACGCCACGAACGATCCGCTCATGGTCTCGCCGGTGATCAAAGGCGCGGTGCGCGCGAACCGTTACGTCGTGCCGGGCATGGCCTCGCTGCGCAGCGGCTCGGCGTTCTGGGTTTCGGATTTGCGCATTTTCAACGGCGGCACGACGTCCACTCCGGCGACGCTCACTTTCTATCCGATGGGCAATCCCGCGGGCGCGATCTCGCGCAACGTGACGCTGGACGTGGGCGAGATCGAAGTGCTGAACAACGTGCTCGTGAATCTCTTCAACGTGAGCGGCGACGCGGGCGGCTCGATCGTCATCACCACGCCGGCGGAGACGTCACTGACCGCGACGGCGCGCACGTACAACCAGACCTCGAACGGCACGTACGGGCAGTTCATCCCCGGCGTGACGGTGGCGGAGTCGGTCGGGATCAGCGACCGCGCGCTGCAGGTGCTGCAGGTCGAGCAGTCCAGCCGCTTCCGCACGAACATCGGCCTGAACGAGACCTCCGGCAAGCCGGTGGTCGTCGAGGTCAGCCTGATCACGCCGGATTCGCTGGTAACGCCGGTCGTGACGGTCGGCCTGGCCGCGAACGAGTTCCGCCAGCTCGGCCTGATCGACTTCAGCCCGGAGGGGGCGGTGTACAACGGCCGCGTGACGGTGAAGGTGATCGAAGGCGACGGCACGGTCACGGCGTACGGCTCGGCCATCGACGCGATCACGCAGGACCCGACGTACGTGCC
>DATLBM010000576.1:0-4087 GCA_035526885.1 Thermoanaerobaculia bacterium
TGGTAGACGTTGCCCGTGGAGACGCCGGCTTCGTCCGCGATCTCGCGCATGGTCGTGGCGCGGTAGCCCTGCGATGCGAAAAGGTGGAGGGCGGCGTCCAGGACGGCGTGCCGGCTGCGCTCCGATTTCTCCTCTCGCTGCATCGCGTGCGCGCAGTATAAGGAAACCGTGTCCTCGCCGTACGCGACGCTGCGCATCCCCGACTTCCGCCGCCTCCTCCTCTCCCACGGTTCCCTGACGCTCGCGCGCGAGGCGCAGATCGTGGTCGTGGGCTGGCAGGTGTTCGCCCTCACCCGCGATCCGCTCACTCTTGGACTGATCGGATTGGCCGAGGCGCTGCCGTACATCGCCATTGCTTTGTATGCGGGACATGTCGCCGATCGCACCGAGCGGCGCTCGCTGGCCATCGGCGGGACGGTGGCCATGGTGATGTCCGCGATCGCGTTGCTCGTGCTGACCGTCACGCCGGGCGCGATCACGGCGCAGCATGTGTGGCCCGTCTATCTGATCGTTGCGCTGAGCGCGACCGCGCGCAGTTTCATGCGGCCCGCGGTGTTCGCGCTGTCGGCGGAGGTCGTCCCGCGCGAGCTGTACGCGAACGCGGTGGCGTGGCGGACGTCGTCATGGCATCTCGCGGCGGTGGCCGGTCCGGCGCTGGGCGGCTTGCTCTACGGATTCAAAGGTCCCGCGCTGGCGTACGGTGTCGTGATCGTGGGGATGGCGTTCTCGCTGGCGGCGATCGCCTCGGTCGAGCATCGCGTGACGCCGCAGCCCGCGGAGATGGCGCTGGGCGAGAGCCTGCAGAGCGGCATCCGTTTCGTCTGGCGCGATCCCGTGCTCCTCGGCGCGATGTCGCTCGATCTCTTCGCCGTGCTGTTCGGCGGCGCGGTGGCGCTGCTGCCGGCGTTCGCGGATCTGCTGAATGCGGGTCCCGAAGGTCTGGGCCTGCTGCGCGCGGCGCCGGCGGCGGGATCGATTCTCACGGGCATGGTCATCGCGCACCGGCCTGCGATGCGGCGCGCGGGATTCGCGTTGTTCGCGTCGGTGGCGGCGTTCGGCGTGTGCATGCTGCTGTTCGCGATGTCGCGCAATCTCTGGCTGTCGTTCGCGATCCTCTTCGCCAGCGGCGTGTGCGACAACGTGAGCGTGGTCATTCGCGGGACGCTGCTGCAGATGCGCACTCCCGAGGAGATGATGGGACGGGTGTCGGCGGTGAATCAGATCTTCATCGGAGCGTCGAACGAGATCGGCGCGTTCGAGTCCGGCGTGGCGGCGAGGCTACTCGGTGTAGTGCCCTCGGTCGTCTTCGGCGGGTGCATGACCCTCCTCGTGGTGGCGGTGACGGCGACGCGCTCGCGGGAACTGCGAAAGCTGAGAACGCTTTAGCGTCTACGCATCGGAGAATTGAAACGGCGCCGCTATCCTGACACTCCGATGATCAAAGGCCGCGGCGCCTCGTGGAACCCGCAGAACCGTTTCGAGAAGCTGGAGTACGTTCGCGACGAGGAAGCTCCGCCCGCGGACGATGAAGTTCCGGGCACGATCTACCTGCGCGATCCGACGCGCACCATCATCGCCACGAACGACAGTCCCGACGTCGGCTTCGATGCTTCCATCAACCCGTACCGCGGCTGCGAGCACGGCTGCATCTACTGTTTCGCGCGACCGACGCACGAATACCTCGGCTTCTCCGCCGGCCTCGATTTCGAGACGAAGATCATGGTCAAGGAAGACGCGCCGGCGCTGCTCTTCGAGGAGCTGAACGCGAAAAAATGGGAGCCGAAGGTGCTGGCCATCAGCGGCGTCACCGATCCCTACCAGCCCATCGAGCGCCGCCTCGGACTGACGCGCGGATGCCTGGCGGTGCTGGCGGAGTTCCGCAATCCCGTCGGCATCATCACCAAGAATCACCTGGTCACTCGCGACGCCGATCTCCTCGCCGAGCTGGCGTCGTTCCACGCCGCGCGCGTCTTCATCTCCATCACCACGCTCGACAACGAACTGCAGCGCACGATGGAGCCGCGCACGTCGACGCCCGAGCTGCGCCTGGACGCCATTCGCAAGCTCACGGATGCGGGAGTCCCGGTCGGCGTGATGGTGGCGCCCGTCGTGCCCGCGATCACCGATCACGAGATGCCGAACATCCTCGCCGCCGCGCGCGACGCCGGCGCGAAGTGGGCCGGCTACGTGAATCTGCGTTTGCCGTGGGCCGTGGCGCCGCTGTTCGAGAAGTGGCTGGAAGAGCGCTTTCCCGATCGCAAAGACAAGGTGTTGAACCGCGTGCGCGAGATGCGCGACGGAAAACTGTACAACGCGAAGTGGGGGGAGCGCGGCCGCGGCTCGGGCATTTTCGCGGATCAGATGGAGGCGCTGTTCGACGTCACCTGCCGCAAACTGGGACTGAACGAGGAAGACCGCGAGCTGTCCACCGCGCACTTTCGACGGAGGACGGCACAAGCTTCGCTGTTCTGAATCGCGTGATGAAAACCGTTTTCGAAGGCGACCACCTCCTCGTCAAAGAGCGCGACCACTGGCAGTACGCCGAGCGCAAGTCGGCCACCGAAGCCGTGGCCGTGATCGCGGTGACGGATCGCGGCGACATCATCCTCACCGAGCAGCACCGCAAGCCGGTCGGCAAACGCGTCATCGACTTCGCCGCGGGTCTCGTCGGCGACGAGAAAGACGGCCCCTCCGATCCCGCGAAGACCGCGAAGAAAGAGCTCGAAGAGGAAACCGGCTACACCTGCGACTCCGTCGAGCTGCTCTTCCGCGGACCGACGTCGCCCGGCATCACCTCGGAAATCGTCAGCCTCTATCGCGCCGGCGGCGTGCGCAAACAGGGCGAAGGCGGCGGCGTCGCCGGCGAGAACATCAAGGTGCACGCCGTTCCGCGCGAGGAGCTGCACGAGTGGCTTCGCACGAAAGAACGCGAGGGCATGCTCATCGACGTGAAAGTCGGTCTCTACGCGTTTGCGTCAAAATGATCGCGTGCGCGCAATCCTCGTCTTCCTCCTCCTGACCCTGCCGCTGCGCGCGGACCGCATCCGCGTCGTGATCGCCTATCACGACGGCGTTGCCGCGAAAGGCGAGCAGTGGGGCGACGCGCCGGTCTACTCGCTGGACATCGATCGCGCGGAGCTCGACGAACTGCGCCGCGATCCGCGCGTGCGTGCCGTGGCCATCGACGAAGGCGGACAGGGCGGACTGGCGGAGAGCATCCCGCGCGTCGGTGCGGACGTGCTGCACGCGCAAGGCGTCGACGGCCGCGGCCAGACCATCGCCGTCCTCGACACGGGCATCGACACCGATCATCCCGACTTCGCCGGACGTATCGTCGCCGAGCAGTGCTTCTGCGACAACCTCGACGGAACGGGATGCTGTCCCGGCGGCGCGAAAGAGCTCAGCGGTCCGGGCTCGGCGGAAGACGACCAGGGACACGGCACGCACGTCGCGTCGATCGCCGCGGGCGGCGGCGCGCAGGCGCTGCAGGGCATGGCGCCGGCGGCGCACATCGTGGCGGTGAAAGTGATGGACTCGCAGAACCGCTTCAAGTCGTTTCAGCAGATCTATCGCGGCCTGGCCTGGATCGCGGACGAGCATCCTGAAGTCGACGTCATCAACATGTCGCTGGGGTCGTTCGCGCGTTACTCGCCGTCCGAATGCGAGAAGGCCGCGATCAGCATCGGATTGCAGCCGGTGATCGCGAAGCTGCGCAATCGCGGCGTGCTCATTGCCGCCTGTACGGGCAACGACGGCGACGCCGCGGCAATGTGGTTGCCCGCCTGCATGGACGAAGTCCTCGGCGTCGGCGCGACGTTCGACACCTCCGACAACATCGTGGGCTTCACGAACAGCAGCGCGTCGATGGACATCGTCGCGCCGGGCTCGAACATCACCGCAAGCCGTCGCGGCGGCGGCACGACCACGCTCTCGGGCACGTCGATGTCGGCGCCGCACGTGGCCGGAGCGATTCTGCTCATCCGCCAGGTGAGCGGCGGCCATCTCTCCGCCGATTTTCTACAGGAGTTGTTGCGCCGCACGGGCAAGCCGGTGCTCGACACCCGCAACGGTCTCACGTTTCCGCGAC
>DATLBM010000577.1:0-2230 GCA_035526885.1 Thermoanaerobaculia bacterium
GCTACATCTCCGGCGTCATCGGCCTCTCCGGCTACGTGCATGCGCAAAGCGGCAAGGTGTACGCGTTCTCGTTCCTCTTCAACCGGTACAACACGGGTGTGTTCGCCGTGTACAACCTGGAGGACGAACTGCTCAAAGAGATCATCCGGAGCGGCTGACGCCGCGTCAGCGATGAACGATGAGAGATGAGCGATGAGCAAGGGGTTGTTCATCACTCATCACTCATCACTCATCACTCAGAGATCATCCGGAACGGATGATCTCCTTTAACAGCTCGTCCTCCAGGTTGTACACGGCGAAGACACCCGTGTTGTACCGGTTGAAGAGGAATGAGAACGCGTACACCTTCCCGCTTTGCGCATGCACGTAGCCGGAGAGGCCGATGACGCCGGAGATGTAGCCCGTTTTCGCGTACACCTGGCGGGCGAAGGGCGGGCGCTTCAGGCGGTTGCCGAATTTCGAGTCGGGGTCGCCGCTGTACGGGAGCGAGCTGACGAACTCCTCGCGCCACGGGCTCTTCCACCTGTAACGCAGCAGCGAGATGAAGGCGTTGGCCGAGGCGCGGTTGTTGCGGGACATGCCGGAGCCGTCGGTGGGTGAGAATTCGTTCGCGGGCACGCCCACCTTCGTGGTCAGCCACTCCTTCACTTCCGCCGTGCCGCCTGCCCACGAGCCGTCCTTGCGCATTTCCGCGCCGACGATCTTCAGCACCTGCTCCGCGTAGTGGTTCTGGCTCTTCTTGTTGATGACGTAGACCAGGATGCTGAGCGGCGTGGAGTGCTTGGTCACCAGGCGCCAGTCCGTGCGCGCGTCGTGCGGGACGAGCGTGATCTGTCCCTGGATGGCGATGCCCTGCCGCTGCAGAGTCTCGTTCGTGACCGCGGCGAAGTAGTGAATCGGGTTCTCGATGGTGATGAACACTTCCGTGCGACCCGAGCGCGCGGGCACGCCGCCGCGCACGATGACCGTATTCGTGCCGCGATGGCGCGTAATGAACGGATAGCCTCCGCCGGTGCGGCAACTGTTCTCCACCGTCACGAACGACGTCGGCGGCTCGAGCTGCACCACGCAGCGCTCTCCCGGCTTGCTGGGCAGCACGCGCACTTCCACGCAGCCCTCCTGCATCGTGAACGCCGCGACCGGCGCCTCGTACCAGGCCGTGAGCTGATCGGCAGGCCACGTGTCATGGATGTAGTTCGTGTCGAAGTAGCCGTGCTCGAAGATCAGGTTCCCGCGCACGGTCTTGATGCCGGCGGCCTTGAGATCCGCCGCCCAGTCCTGAATGACCGCGGTGGCCGAGCCGTCGTGAAAGCGTCCGCCGATCGTGGGATCGCCGCGGCCGACGATGCGGATGTCGCCGTCCAGCGTGCCGCTCGCGTCGATGTTCCCGCGCACGTAAACGCCCGTGGTCACCTCGAACGACGGCTTGAGCAGATCGATGGCCGCCGCGGTGGTGAAGAGCTTCATGTTCGAGGCCGGCGCGACCGGCATGTGCGGATTCCGCTCCGACACGACCCGTCCCGTCTCGAGATCCACGATCTGGATGCTGGACATGGCCCCGCGCGCCACCGCGCCGTTGACGAGCGACGACAACCGCTCCTCGAACGTGGCCCCCACCGGCACCGCGAGCGGCCTGGGCGCCGCGGCCTTGCGCGTGGGCGCGGCCTTTTTCTTCGGCGTCGACTTCTTTTTCTTCTTCGATTGGGCCCCGAGAGCTGGCTCGAGGAAAAGAGTGAGAACGGCGAGGATCGCGACCAGGCGCGTGGCTCGAAGAGACATTGGCGCCGAAGGATAGTGCAAACGTGGTGCTACACGATCCGCTGCCACGGCTCGGGCAGCGCCAGGCGGATCCGCTCGTGCAACGAAGCGGGCAACCTTCGGCGAACACCGTCTCGGATCTGATCGCGCGAGTAGCGCCGCGAAAAGTGCGTGAGCACGATCAGCTGATTCTCGAATCTGTCCGCGAACTCCGCCAGATCATCGACGTGAATGTGCCGGTACGCGGCCGCGCGCTCCTGATGCCCCTCCTCGATGAACGAGCACTCGATCATCAGCACCTCGGCCCGAAACGCCGCATCGCACTGCTCCAGAAGGCCGCGGTCCGTGTCGCCCGTGTAGAAGAGGACCGGCGACGTGTACGGCTCGTCGACGCGCGTGCCGGCGCGATGAAGGCGCAGCAGCTCCTCGCGATCGAGTCCCGCGAAGTCCTCGCGCAACCGGTGCCGCACTT
>DATLBM010000578.1:0-10129 GCA_035526885.1 Thermoanaerobaculia bacterium
GCTGAAGCCCGTCCTACGTGAACCGCGCTCGACGTAGGACGGGCTTCAGCCCGTCCAGACTCACCGCCGCCGCGAGCGCCGCGCCACCACGAACAGCGGCACGAACGCCATCAACATCCCCGTGATGATGAGCGGCGTCGCGTACGTCTGCGGGATGCGCTTCGTCGACAGCAGCACCAGCACGATCGCCTCGATGCAGAGACCGATGGCGGCGATGGCCAGCGGAATGCGATTGGAAGAGCTCATAGCGTCTTGTCGAACACCTCCTGCGATTTCGCGATCGTATACCCGTGCCGCAGATAGAACGCGTGCGTGCGCTCGCGGGTAACGTTCGAGCGCACGCGCAGACGCGCGAAGCCGCGCGAGCGCGCCCACTCCTCCGCCGCGTCGAGCAGCCCCGCGCCGAATCCGTGCGACCGCAGCGACTGCGCCACCACCAACCCGCGCAGCTCCGCATACGCATCCGACTCCACCAGGCGCACCGCGGACACATGCGCCCACCCCACCACCGCCACGCCCGACACCGCGACGAGCACCGCGTCATCGTCGGAGCGCAGCAAACCCTCGAGCCGCACGCGCATGGCCGCGGCATCGCATGGATATCCGAGCTCACCCGCCAGCGAAGCGATGGCGGGTGAGTCGTCGATCGTCGCTGCGCGCAGTTGCATCAGGTGCAAAGTGTAAGTCAGAGTGCCTGAGAGAAAAGAGCCTCCGCGGACGGATCGACTTGGCAAACGCGTTGCTGTTGGCGTTTTGCGGGTCACGCAAGAATGCCAGGCACAGCCTTCAGCTTCCGCGTCCTCGAGCGGCTCGCGTTGATGGGGCCGAACCTCTACGCCGCGTTCCCCTGCATCAAGTGGAAAGTCGACATCGGCGAGCTCGAACAGCGGCCGACGAACACCATCGACGGCTTCCACGACGCCCTTCGCAACACGCTCCCGACCCTCGTCGAGCATCGCTGTTCCGAGGGCGTGCGCGGAGGGTTTCTGAGCCGCGTGCAGGAGGGTACGTGGCTCGGGCACGTGATGGAGCACGTGGCCATCGAGCTGCAGAACCTGGCCGGCATCGAGGTCGGCTTCGGGCGTGTGCGCAGCGCAGGCGATCCCGGCGTCTACAACGTCGTCTACCAGTGCGAGGAGCGCACGACCGGCATCATGGCCGGCGAGCTGGCCATGGCGCTCGTGGCGGGCCTCGTGAACGGAGAGCCGTTCCCGGTCGAAGAGAGCGTCCACGATCTACGCCGCAAGTACGAGCGCAACTCTCTCGGCCCCTCCACCAAAGCGATCGTCGACGCGGCCGCGAAGCGCGGCATCCCGTTCATCCGCCTCGACGAATTGAATCTCGTGCAGCTCGGCTACGGCGCGAACGCGAAAAAGATCCAGGCCACCATCGCCTCCACCACGCGCTTCCTCGGCGTCGAGATCGCCGGCGACAAAGACAAGACCAAAGCCATCCTCGGATTTCACGGAGTGCCCGTGCCCGGCGGAGACGTGACGCGGCATCTCGACGAGGCCATCGAGATCGCGAACCGCATCGGCTGGCCCGTGGTCGTGAAGCCGCTCGATGCCTCGCAGGGCCGCGGCATCGTCACGAACATTCACAACGAGGACGAGCTGCGCATAGCGTTCGAAGAGGCCAAGCGCTATCGCAACAGCGTCGTCGTGGAGCGTTTCCTGGCCGGCAAGGACTTCCGCCTGCTGGTCATCAATCAGAAGTTCGTCGCGGCCGCCGAGCGCGTGCCCGCGCACGTCATCGGCGACGGCGAGCGCACCATCGCGCAGCTCGTGGAGATCGCCAATCTGGATCCGCGCCGCGGCGAAGGTCACGAGAAAGTGATGACGCGCATCACGATCGATGCGGTCACGCTCCGTCTGCTCGAGCTGCGCCGCCTCACGCCCGACAGCATTCCGCAGAAGGGCGAGTCCGTACAGCTCAAGACCACCGCCAATCTCTCCACCGGCGGCACGGCGGTCGACGTCACCGATCGGGTGCATCCGGCGAACATCGAGATGGCCGAGCGCATCTCCTGCCTCATGGGACTGGACATCGCCGGCATCGACGTCGTCGCGCCGTGCATCGAGACGCCCGTGAACGAAAACGGCGGCGGCATCGTCGAAGTGAACGCCGCGCCCGGCTTCCGAATGCACCTCGCGCCGACCGAAGGCAAGCCGCGACCCGTCGGCGAAGCGGTGGTGGACATGCTCTTCCCGCCCGGATGCGAGTCGCGCGTTCCGATCATCACCATCACCGGAACGAACGGCAAAACGACGACCGCTCGGCTGTGCGCGCACATCGCCAAGATGGCCGGCCGCAGCGTCGGACTGACGACCAGCGACGGCATCTACATCCGCAACCAGCTCGTGCAGAAAGGCGACACCACGGGACCGCTCAGCGCGCAGGTCGTGCTGCGCGATCCGTCGGTGAACTTCGCCGTGCTCGAGACGGCGCGCGGCGGCATTCTCCGGGCCGGCGTCGCCTACGACTGGTCCAACGCCGCCGTCGTCACCAACATCGCCGCCGATCACCTCGGGCTGCGCGACGTGCACACCCTCGACGATCTCGCGCGCGTGAAAGGCGTCACCGTCGAGCGCGTGAAGAAAGAGGGCTACGCCATTCTGAACGCCGAGGACGACATGACGCCGGTGCTCCTCGAACAGGCCGACTGCCGCATCGCGTTCTTCTCTCTCGATCCGGACAACCCTCGTTTCCGCGCGCATGTCACCGCGTCGGGCCTCGGCGCCACGCTCGAGAACGACTGGCTGATGCTTTACGAGAACGGATTGCGTGTTCCCCTGACCGAGGTGCGCAACGTGCCGCTGACGTTCGGCGGCAAGGCGCGGTTCAACATCGCCAACGCGCTGGCGGCGGTGCTGGCCACTTTCGCGACCGGCATCGCGGTCACCGACATCGTGTCCGGACTGCAGTCGTTCTTCCAGTCCGCAACGACCACGCCGGGACGCGTGAATCTCGTCGACTTCGACGGCTTCCGCGTGATGATCGATTACGCGCACAACCCGCACGGACTGGCGGCGGTGAGCGAGCTCGCCGAGTCGCTGCGGCGCAACCGTCTGATCTGCGTCCTCGGCCTTCCCGGCGATCGCCGCGACCAGGACATTCGCGCCGCGGCGAAGATCATCGGCCAGCACTTCGACCGCGTGATCGTTCGCGACGACTTCAATCTGCGCGGCCGCGCGCCGGGCGAAGTGGCGCGTCTCATCCGCGGCGGATTGACCGAGGGCGGTTTGCACGAGACACAGATCGCGGAGCGACGGGAGGAGGCGGAAGCCATCGCGCTGGCGGTGACCGAGGCGCAGCCCGGCGATCTCGTGTTGTACATTGCCGACAAACCGGAGATCGCGGCGCGGTACGTCGAGGACCTGCGCCAGCTGACACGCGAAGCGACCACAAGTGCTGCTCATTGAGAACGGAGAAGTCTGGGCTCCTGCGCCGCGCGGAAAGACGACCATCGTCGTCGCGGGCGGACGCATCGAGAAAATCGGCAGCGTCGATGCGAGGTCATTCGATCCCGAGGTCATCGACGCGAGCGGCTGCATCGTCGTTCCCGGTCTCATCGATCCGCACATTCATCTGATCGGCGGCAGCGGCGAGAAAGGATTCGCATCCGCGACGCCGGCCATCACTTCCGCTGAGCTATTCGCCGCCGGCACGACGACGGTGTGTGGCCTCCTCGGCACCGACACGACCACGAAGACGCTGCCCTTTCTGCTCGCGAGAGTGAAGGCGCTGCGCGACGAAGGTCTCCACGCGCGCATGTGGACGGGCGGCTACGACGCGCGCTCGCTCACCGGCGCCGTGCGCGACGACATCATCCTCATCGACGAGATCATCGGAGCCGGCGAGATCGCCATCGCCGACCGGCGATCCTCACACTTCGACGCGCGCACGCTCGCGCGTCTCGCAAGCGACTGCTACATCGCCGGCACGCTCACCGGCAAAGCGGGCGTCCTGCATCTGCACACGGGTGACCTGCCTGAGCGATTGTCGATCGTGCGGGAGGTGCTTGACTTCGGCGTGCCCGCGTCGGCGTTGCATCCGACGCACGTCACTCGCAACGAGAAGCTCTTCCGCGAGGCCGCGGACCTGTCGCTGCGCGGCGTGCCGATCGACCTCGACGTCGTCGATGAAGACCTCGACCATTGGCTGCGCATTTTCGAAGGCGATCGCTCCATGGTCACGGTCTCCACCGACGCGCCGATCGGCCGCGTCGGCGCGCTGCTCGCGCAGATCTGCGACGTGGTCCGCAAAAACGTGTGGCCACTCGAAGACGCGCTGGCACTGGCCACGCGCAACCCGGCACGCGTACTGAAGCTGCACGATGCGGGAGAGATCGTCGCGGGCAAACGCGCCGACCTGCTCCTGCTCGAGGCGGGGACGCTGGAGCTCCGGCGCGTCATCGCCGGAGGGAGGACCGTTTGGAACGCAACGTAGGCCACCTGCTCCTCATCGGCGGCAACGAAGACAAAGATGCGAAGTCGATGACGATCCTGCCGTACTTCGTGAAGATGTGCGGCGGCGCAAGCGCGCGGATCATCGTCTGCGGCACTCCCTCGGAAAAAGTCGAGGAGAAGGAGCGCACCTACCGCGAGCTCTTCGAGAAGATCGGCGTGGCCGAGGTGATGGAGCCGGACATCACCAGCCGCCGCGACGGAGCCGACGAGGAACTGCTGAACATGGTCAAGCGCGCCACCGGCGTGTTCATCACGGGCGGCGATCAACTGCGGCTCACGGCCATCATCGCCGGGACGCCGTTCGGCGACGAGCTCGCGCGGCGCGTGTTCGAAGAGGGACTCGTTGCCGGCGGCACGAGCGCGGGCGCCGCCGCCATGAGCTCGACGATGTTCGTCAGCGGCAACTCGAAAGGCTCGGTGCGCCGCAGCGCCGTCAGTCTCGGCCCCGGCCTCGGCTACTGGCGCGACACCGTGATCGACACGCATTTCGCGCAGCGCGGACGCGTCTCGCGCATGCTCGTCGTCTTCGCCCAGAACCCGCAGGTCCTCGGCGTCGGCATCGACGAGGACACGGCCATCGACGTGCAGCCCGGCCTGCGCTTCGACGTCATCGGCAGCGGCGCCGTGTTCGTGTTCGACGGCACCGTCACGCACAGCAGCGCACCCGAAGCCGGAAACGACGACATCATCGCCATGACCGACTCGGCGATGCACGTGCTCCCCGATGGCTACGCCTTCGATCTGAAAACGAAGCGGCCCATGCTGCCGGACGGAACGACGATTCCGCCGAAGCAGGCGCGCTAGCGCGCGTCGTTCGCGGCGAGCACCTGGATCTTGTGATCCGGATCGACGAACGTCACTTTGCCGACGCCTTCCACGGTGATCTGCATCTGATCGCCGGCGGCGCTCCACACGATGGCCGTGTCTTCGTCGATGCCGATGCCGTGCAGCTTCTGCCAGCGCACGGCGTTCTTGAGACGGCCGAGGCGCGCGCGCTCGCCGAAGTGCTGGTCGATGATGACGTGCGGGATGAGGCCGAGCCCTTCCTCGAGGTGGACGAGATCGCCATCCGAGCCGGCGATCATCGTGGCCGAGGCGGCGGATGCGCCCGCGCTCGTGCCGGCGTACACGGCGCCGCCGCGCACGACGTCACGGATGAGCTCCACCAGCCCGGTGGCGCGGAGATGCTCCATCAATACCTGCTGATTGCCGCCGGTGACGAAGATGCCCGTGGCATCGCGCAGGGCATGGCGCTCGCCGGCGCTGACCTGGCGGCGCTCGGCGTGAATGGTCGTGACGCTCTGAGCACCCAACCGCTTGAAAATGCGCGTGTAATGCGCCGCCCGCGCCCGCGGCTCCTCGGATGCCGACGGGATGATCACGATGCGCGCACCCTTCGCACCCGCGCGGCGCACGAATGAGCCGAGGATGGACGAGCGCGCGCCGCGCTTGTTCTCGTTCCCCCCGATTGCGATGACGACTCCGGAACCGATCATTGGACGACGTCCAGAACGCAGAGTGCACGAGTGTTATTCAGAGGTCAAGGCCGGTTACGCCGACTCGTAACGCTCACGTGACGCCGCCTTCGCACCGCCGTGCGACACTCGGGCTCATGCGATACCTGTTACCGGTCCTGCTCGCGGCGAGCGCCGTGGCCGCCGAACCGCCGTACGCCGCGAAAGCGCCGCTCGCCGCGCCGCAGGTGTTCGCGCCCGGAACGATTTCCACCGGCGACTACGAGTCGCACCCGGCGTTCACGCCGGACGGAACGACGCTGTACTACCTGAAAGACGCGCCGAACTTCTCCGTCTGGACGATCGTCGTGTCGAGCTTTCGCGACGGCCGCTGGCAACCGCCGCAGCTCGCGCCGTGGTGCGGCCAGTATCGCGACGCCGATCCGTTCATCACCAGCGACGGCCGCCGGCTCTATTTCATCTCGGACCGGCCGGTCGATGGAAAGCCGAAAGAAGATCTCGACATCTGGTACGTGGAGAAGCAGGGAACCGCGTGGAGTGAACCGAAGCATCTCGAGGCACCGGTGAACAGCACCGGCAATGAATGGTTCCCCACGATCGCCGCGGACGGCACGATCTACTTTGGTTCGGACCGCGAGGGCGGCCTGGGCCGCACGGACCTGTACCGCTGCCCCCGCACTGCGGACGGCCATTACACGCCCGCGGAGAACCTCGGACCGAACATCAATTCGAAGGCGGACGAATACGAGCCGCTCATCAACGCCGACCAGACGCTGCTCCTCTTCATGGCCACCGGCCGCCCGGACGGCAAGGGTGCCGGCGATTTGTATGCGAGCACACAGGCGAACGGTGAATGGCAGCCGGCGCGAAACCTCGGCGAGCCGATCAACTCCCGCGCCTTCGAGCTCTCCCCGAAGATCTCGCCGGACGGGAAATGGCTCTTCTTCACGAGCTCGCGCGGCATCTTCATGGGCAAACCCTTCGACGCGCGCAAGACATCCGAGCAATACCTCGGCGCGCTGCACGGCCCGGGCAACGGCCTCGGCGACATCTACCAGGTCAGCATGGAAGCGGTGCTGAAAGCCGTCGCGACGCCGTAGTCAGCGGACCGCCGGCTGCCCGCCTCACCAATCCCCTTTGGATTGCGTGCTGTATGCTCCTGCGCATGCCGTCGACGCCGCCCAGGGGACGGATGGTTTTCGCCGCGCTGATCGCATCATTCTTCGGCGCGTTCGCCGCCGCCTCGATCCATTCGGCGAAGCAGGAGTATCGCTGGCGAAACGCCACTCCCGTTCACGGCGTCCTGGTGAAGAACGGGTCTGCCTATCATTATGAATACCGGCCGAAGGGCGAGCCCGCCGTGGTCGGACCCCTCGTATCGGGCGAATCCTCCGATAAGCCGGACGGCGTCGTCGATGACTGGGCGCGGCTCGATTACGATCCGAATTTACCGGAGCTGTTCCGCCGACGCTCCGGACGAGGCAGAGCGGCGACGAACTACGGACAGTTCAAATTCGCGGCAGGCGCAGGGGCCGTCTTCTCCCTGATCGTTCTGGCCGCGATCTGGTCGTTTCTCAAAGCGGCTTACGACAGTCGCAATTGACTTCGATCGGCTCCTGCGCACCGAACGATCTTCAAACGCGACGCAGGATCGCAATGACCGCCAGTCCCAGCGCGAGCACGACGAGTGCGAGCTCGCTCAGTGTGGGCACCGTCGGCGTGGCCACGGCCGCGACGAGAAAGGCCGGCGAAGTCACGTTGCCGCAATTGGCGTCCGTGATCGTCACCGTGTACGTGCCGGCCGTGGCGTTGTACGTGGAGCCCGTGCCGACGATGTTGTTCTGCGCGTCGCGCCAGACGTAGCCCGTGGGCGTGCCGTTGAAGTGCGCGGTCAGGAGGTCGTGATCCGCGTAATAGGTCACATAACCGCGGCCGGTGATCGAGGCCTGCAGTTGCGGCCCGGAGCTCACGCTGAACGGCGAGGAAGTCGCGGTCTCGCACAATGAGTTCGTCACCGTCACCGTGTAAGTGCCCGGACCGGCGTTGAACGTGGAGCTCGTGCCGACGACGTTGTTCTGCGCGTCCCGCCACGCGTAAGCGGTCGCGCCCGAGGAGTTGGCGGTGAGCGTGGTCGTGCCGCCGAAGCAGACGCTCGTCGAACCGCTGACGGTCACCGCGAGCGCCGCGGCATCGAACGAGTGGATCGTGAAGTCGTCGATGTAGCCGGCGATCGTGCCGTTCGGCGTGCCCCAGGACCAGAAATCGAACCCGTTCACCGCCAGCGCCTTCAGGCCGCTGCCGAAGCTCACCTGCGACTTCCACGCTGCTTCCCAGGTGAAGCCGCAGGCGGTGCCCAGTGGCACGCCGTTCACGTCGAAGACCGAGAGCGTGAACCGGTCGTTCGGCGCGTTGCCGTCGAGTCCATCCACGAAATGAATGAGGTAGTCGAACCGGTACCACTGCCCCGGTTGCAGCGTGGCCACGTCCAGCCGCGTGAAGTCGAACGTTCCCGCGGTCGTGTACCAGCCGATCTGCACGATGAAACGTCCGTCGCCGCTGTTGATGGTTCTCACCTGCGCGTAGCGGCTGACGGGATCGGTCGGATCGGGGCCCTTGCTGGCGGGATTGAGCTCGGCCACGCGGCCGTCGCCGCGCAGTGAAGTGACGGGCGCGTCGGGCGTGCGATACCACAGCGACGCCGAAAAGTACGATGCGGGATCGGCGACCACGCCGCCGGTGCCCGTGAGAATGCTCCCCGTCTCGCCCGCGGGATCGATTCGCGCCGAGTAGAGATGGCTGGCCACGCCGTCGAAAAGGACGTTGCGCGTCTTGAAGGCCAGCGACTGCACGCCCGCATGCACGGGCGAGGTCACGATGTCGCCGCCCGTGGGACTGTTCGACTGATGTCCCCAGCCGTTCTGGCCGTTGACGTCACCTGTCGCGAACGTGGGCGGCTCGAAGCCTGTGGTGTAAGTGGATTGCGCGAAGAGGGTGAGCGTGGCGAACAGCG
Source organism: Thermoanaerobaculia bacterium (assembly GCA_035526885.1). Taxonomy (GTDB): domain Bacteria; phylum Acidobacteriota; class Thermoanaerobaculia; order Gp7-AA8; family Gp7-AA8; genus QHVT01. The sequence continues at coordinate 8,955 of DATLBM010000578.1, forward strand.
ACAGAACGACGATCGAACGCATCGCCGCGCAGGATAAGGGCATCGGCGCAAAGTGATGCGCATACCTGCGGAAGGATGTCGTCACTTCACGCGATAGCCCATCGCCTGCAGCTCCGCCCCGACCTTCGCGGCGTGATCGCCCTGAATCTCGATCTCGTCGTCCTTGGCCGTGCCGCCGGAGCCGCACTTTTTCTTGAGGCGCTGCGCGAGCGCGGCCAGCGTCTCGGCGGTGTGCGAGAAGCCGGAGGCGACGGTGACGGTTTTGCCCGCGCGGCGTTTGCGGTCGACGGTGATGCGGATCGTCTGCTTGTCCGGCGCGACATCCGAGGGAGTGGAGAGCTTGCCCGAATCGCGGAGGCGTTTCGCTTCTTCGGGATCCGAGGTCCAGACCAGTTTCGAGGAGGCCATCGCGGCGGATACTCTACGCGAATGGACGAGTTTTACCGCGGCTGGCGGCGCCCGGGACCGATTCCGCCCGGCGGCGTGGAAGTGGAAGAGGGCGAGACGCTCGATTACCTGTGCGGCTGGTATCGCATCTTTCAATATGCGAAGGGACATCGCTACTCGACCGACGACGTGCTGACCGCGTGGTACGGCACCACGCACGCGCCGCGCGTCGCGCGCGCCGCGGACCTCGGCTCCGGCATCGGCAGCGTGGCGCTCATCTCCGCGTGGCGCTTGCCGGGAGCGCGCTTCGTCACCGTCGAGGCGCAGGAGATCTCGCTGCGGCTGGCGAAGAAGAGCGTGCGCTACAACGGCCTGGAGTCGCGCTTCACGCTCCATCACGGCGATCTGCGCGACGCCTCGATCCTCGCGAATGAGGAGCCGTTCGATCTCGTCACCGGCTCGCCGCCGTACTGGCCGGAGGGCTCGGCATCGAAAGCGGATCACCAGCAGGCCGTCCCCGCGCGCATCGAGATCCGCGGCGACGTCTCCGATTACGCGAAAGCGGCCGCACGCATCCTCGCGCCCGGCGGATGCTTCGCGTTCGTGTTCCCCACGATTCAACTCGAGCGCGTGCTCGATGGCTTGCGCGACGCGAAACTGAGTCTCATCCGGAGAAGAGACGTCATCTTCAAGGACGGCGAGCCGCCGCTGATCACGCTCTTCGCCGCAACGCGTGCGGAAGACATCCCGGCGACGTATCAGCCGTTCGTCGGGCCGCCGCTCACCAT
>DATLBM010000579.1:0-6622 GCA_035526885.1 Thermoanaerobaculia bacterium
CGAGTCGTCAAGAGGAACCGCCGCAGAAGCCACTCGACGACTCGACGACTCGTCGACTAGACGACTCCGCCGAACCGCCAACCGCCAACCGCCAACCGCCAACCACCTCCAAACTCGAGCGCTTCAAAGCCGAGGCGGGCAAGCTCCGCGAACAGAAAATCGAAGCGCAAACCGAGCAAACGGCGGAGGGCCAGCTCGAGCTCCTGACCTTCCTCATCGCCGGCGAGCACTACGCCGTCGACATCGAGCGCATCGTGGAGATCGTCACGCCGCGCCCGGTCACGCGCATCCCCAACGCCGACGCCACCATCGTCGGCATCATCTCGTTGCGCGGCACGATCGTCACGCTCGTCGACGTGCGCCGCAAGCTCCGCCATCTCCCCACCGGCGAGACGCCGGACACGCGCATCGTCGTCATCGACTTTCACGACAACGAGACCGTCGGCTTCGTCGTCGACCGCGTGTTGCGCGTGGTCAAGCTGGCCGCGAGTGCGGTCGAGCCGCATCCGGTGGTGCACTCGACCGAGCTGCAGGAATCCATCCGTGGCGTGTTCCGCGTGGCCGGCGCGTTGACGATCCTGCTCGATTTGGACAAGCTACTCGACCACTCCCATGGATCTGACCTGTAAAAATTGCGGCTCCGTCTTTCGCGCCGCGGTTCCGGCCCCTCTGACTTCCGCGGTGCGCGTGGTCTGTCCGCGCTGCCAGTATCAAATGGTGTTGAAACCCAAACTTCCCAGCACGCCGCGTCTGCCGCGGCGCCGCATCGCCGCCATCGCCGATGAGCCCCGCCCCTTCCGCGCCTTCCTCGGCGAGCACCTCCGCCGCCTCGGCTTCGAAGTGCAGTACTTCGAGACCGGCATCCCGACGCTGGAGTTCACGCGCCGCACGCGCGCGGATCTGGTGATCGTGAACGTCTATCTGAAAGGGATGCTCGGCGTCGAAGTGACCGAGGAGATCAAGGCCGATGCCTCGCTGGAGGAGACGCGGGTGATCCTCATCGGCGCGCTGTTCCGCGCCAACCGGTTCCGCGCCAACCCCACGAACCTGTACGGCGCGGACGAGTACATCGAGGAGCAGATTCCGGAGAAGGAGTTCCGCCAGATCATCCGCAAATTGTTCCCCGAGGTGGGGGAGACGGCGGAGGTGCCGATCGAGCCGCGGGAGTACGACGAGGCGCGACGGCTGGCGCGGCTCATCCTCTCCGACATCATCATCTATCACGTGGCCAAGGTCGATCAGGGCATCCGCGAGGACAACTTCTTCGACGTGCTGAAGGAAGAGATCGACGAAGGCCGCCAGTACTACGACTCGCGCGTTCCGCAGCGCGTGCGCCGCGACACCGAGATCTACACCGAGACGCTGCAGCAGTTCGTGCAGATGAAGCGCGAGGAGCTGGAGCGCTTGAAGACGGGAACGCAATGACCGCAGACCCCCAGATCATCGAACAGGCGCGCTCGGCGGATCCCGATGCGCGGCAGAGGGCGGCCTTCCTGGTCGCGCAGTCCGCGACCGGCCGCAATCTCCCGCTCATGTTCGAGCTCCTCGGCGACAAGGACTGGCGCGTGCGCAAGACCGTCGTGGACGGCCTCGTGCGCGACGCGCGCGAAGAGATCGTCGAGCGATTGCTCGACGCGCTCGCCGACGCCGAGAACGCCGGCAAACGCAACAGCGCGACCGAGGCGCTGATCCGGATCGGCGAGGCGGCCATTGCGCCGATCGTGGCGCGGTTGCGCCGCGAGCAGGACATCGACGTGCGCCTCTCGCTGGTGAACCTCGTCGGCGATCTGCGCAGCGTCGAAGGCTTCGACGTCCTCACGGAACTGCTCGATCGGGAGAGCGACGTCAACGTCGCGTCGTCCATCGTCTCGTCGCTCGGCAAGTATCGCGACGCCAGCGCGCTGCCGCACCTCGTGCGCGTGCTCGGCGAGCGCGAAGACCTGTGGCTGAAGTTTCACGTCGTCGAGGCGCTGGGCGAGATCGGTGACCGCGCCGCGCTGCCGGCCATCCTGCCGCTCTACGCCGAGAAATCGCTGCGCAAGCCCGTGCTCGAAGCGGTGGGCAAGATCGCGGACGTGGGCACGGTCAACTTCCTCCTGCGCATCATCGCCACCGAGGAGAAGCTCAATCTCACGGCGCTGCGGGCACTCGTGAGGATTGCCGAGGCGTCGAAGCCGCGCATCGTGGAGGAGGCGGAGCGCCAGCTGATTCAGACCCGCTTCCGCGAGTCGTTCCCGCACGACAAGATTCCGCCGCTCATCGACCACCTCCAGACCACGCCCAAGCGCGAGGTCAAGGCCTTCATCCTCAAGTTCCTCGGCTGGTCCGCCGACGAGCGCGCGCTGCCGGTGCTGCTCGCGAACCTCACCCATCCCGACACCGCGGAAGTGGCGGCGCAGGGCTTCATCGACTTCGGCGCGGCCGCCGTGCCGTCGATCCTCGAGGCGCTGTTGAACGAGGAGGAAGACGAGACTCTGGCGCTGCTGCTGCGCGTGCTGAACATGATCGGCGGGCGCGACACCATCCCGAGCATCCTGCAGTTCCTCGATCACGAAAATCCGATGATCCGGCGGCTGGCCATCGAGACGCTGGGTGAGATTCCGAGTCCAACGTCGATCGACTACCTGCTCACGAAGCTCGACGATCCGGACGTGGCGTCGCAGCAGGCCGCGGTGAACTCGATCTCCTCGCTCGTCGCCGCGTTTCCCGAGATCCAGCAGGACGTGCTGTCGAAGATCCGCCGGCTGCTGCAGTCGTCCTCGATCCCGATCAAGCTCAACTCGCTCTCGGTGTACGTGAACATTCAGGGCGAGGGCTATCACGACGAGCTGCTGCTGGCGTCGAAGGACAGCGATCCGGTGATCCGGCAGAAGGCTGTGTCGCTGATGGGCAAGTTCAGCGAGGAGCGTTTCGCCGACGCGCTCGTGCTGTCGCTGGCCGACGAGGCCACGGTGGTGCGTCTCGCCGCGATCAACGCCATCGCGCGGCACAAGCCGGAGACGGGACTGGAGCCGCTGATCAGCTCTCTGGACGATCAAGACATCTGGATCCGCACCGCGGCCGCGCAGGCGCTGGGCGAGTACCGCCATCCGGAGTCGGTCGAGCCGCTGATGCGTCATCTGCTGCACGATCCCGCCCCCGTGCGCATCGCCGCCATCGAAGCCCTCGGCAAATCCGAAGACTCGCGCGTGAAGGACGTGCTCTTCCAGTGTCTCGCGGAGCCCGATCCGGAGATCCAGCGCGCCGCGATGCTGGCGCTGGCGCGCATCCCCGGCGACGACAGCTTCCATCGGCTGACGGATGCTCTGGCCAGCGGCGACTGGCGTCTGCGCGCGGCCGCGGCCGCGGCACTCGGCTTGCGAGGAGATCGCGCGGCGCTGCCGCTGCTCCACCGCTCGCTCGAGGACAGCGACACGTACGTGCAGCAATCCGCGGTGCTGGCGCTCGACAAGGTCGCCGACCGCACGTCGTTCCCGTATCTGTTCAAAGCGCTGGAGAACCCGGCCGTCCTCGACGACGTGTCGGACCTGTTCGTCCGGCACAAAGATCTCTATCGCGACCTGCTCGAGGAGGCGTGGCGGACGGCGGACAGCAGGAGGGAAGTAGTCATTGCGGCCATTCTTCAAGCCATGAAACGGAGTGGAGAGGACGAGCGATGAACGATGAACGATGAGCGATGAGCCATCTCGGCCCGTCGTTCATCGCTCATCTCTCATCGCTCATCGCTCGATATGTCGTCGCCCTTCAGCTTTTCGTTGAACCACCATCTGGAGCTCCCGGACGACGTGTTCCGGTTGCTGCGGGACCAGATCTATCGCCGCTCGGGCATCTGGTTCAACGACACCTCGAAGTACCTGCTGCAGAAACGCCTCTCGCCGCGCGCGCGGGAGCTGAACTTCGACTCGTTTCAAAAATACTTCTACTTCCTCCAGTACGACCCGCGCGCGGACGCGGAGTTCGACCAGATCTTCGACCTCGTCACCACGAACGAAACGTACTTTTTTCGCGAGCCCGCGCAACTGCAGGCATTCATCGAGGAGATCGTTCCGGACCTGATGTCGCGCAAGCCGGTGAAGAAGATCCGGATCTGGTCGGCGGGATGCTCGTCAGGCGAGGAGGCGTACTCGATCGCCATGCTGCTGGAGGAGTCGGGCTGGTACGACCACGCGCACTTCGAGATCTTCGCCAGCGACATCAATCAGCAGGTCCTGGCCAAGGCGCGCAAGGGCAGCTATCGCGAGAACGCGTTCCGCGCCACGCAGCCGCTCCTGCGCGAGAAGTACTTCTCGCGCGACACGGACGGCGCCTGGCGCATCCGCGACGAGATCCGCAACCGCGTCTCGTTCGGCCGCCTCAACCTCTACGACGAAGCCCGAGTCTCGCTCCTCGGCCACCTGGACGTCGTCTTCTGCCGCAACGTCATCATCTACTTCGACGACAGCTCGAAGAAGGTGGTGGTGAACAACTTCTACAACCGCCTCATCGACGGCGGCTACCTGCTCCTGGGCCACAGCGAGTCGCTGATCTCCCTGTCGACGCAGTTCAAACTGCGGCACTTGAAGAACGACATGGTGTATCAGAGGTAGCGGGCTGGTGCTCTTCGTCAAATACCTGCGCGATGGCATCCGGGCCGGCGCGATCACGAGCACCGTTCGCATCTGGCATCAACCGCGCGTCGCGGTGGGCAGGCAATACCGTCTGGAAGGAGGCGCGGTCGAAGTCGACTCGATCACGCCGATCGGGATCGAGGATCTCACCGACGATGTCGCACGCGCCTGCGGCTTCAAGACGGTAGCCGATCTCCTGAAAGTGGCCAGACACGGAAGCGGGCGAAACGTTTACCTCATCACGTTTCACTACGTTCCTTCCGACGCGGCGACGCCGCGGCCGCCCACGTCGCGGAGGTCGCGTCGAAATGATGCGACGGGGCGGGAGCCCCGCCGCCCGTAGCGGCTAGAATGCCCGCGGTGCCCATCCGCGCGCTCGTCATCGACGATTCCGCTTACAACCGGGTCACGCTCACGCGCATGCTCGAGACGGAGCCGCGCATCGAGGTGGCCGGCACCGCCGTCAACGGCGAGGATGGGATCAAGCAGGTCATGCGGCATCGTCCCGACGTGGTCACGCTCGATCTGGAGATGCCGATCATGGACGGCTTCGCCTTTCTTCGCTGGCTGATGGTGAATCTGCCGACGCCCGTCATCGCCGTGTCGTCGAAGTCCAGCGATCGCAGCGTGTTCAAGGCGCTGGAGCTCGGCGCGCTCGACTTCATCGCCAAACCTGGCGGACGCGTGTCGCCGCGGCTCGAGGAGATCCAGCGCGATCTCGTCGCCAAGGTGCTGCAGATCGCCGATCTGCGCATCGAGAACCTCAAGCCGCGTTTCGAGGAGGAATCGGAAGTCGCGAAAGGGCCGGCGGTGTCTGGTGCCTGTCCCGTCGACGCCATCGTCATCGGCTCGTCGACCGGCGGACCTCCCGCGCTGCAGCACGTCTTCTCCTCGCTGCCGCGCTTGCCCGTGCCGGTCGTCGTCGCGCAGCACATGCCGCCGACGTTCACGCGTCTGTTCGCCGAGCGCGTGAACAAGCTCACCGCGTGGGATGTGAAAGAAGCGCAGGACGGCGAGATGCTCGAGCCGGGCACCGTGTACATCGCGCCGGGAGGACAGCAGAGCGAGATCCGGCGCATTGCCGAGGGGTTGCAGATACGCGTGTTCGCGGCGGGGCTCAGCGATCTGCACGCGCCGTCCGTCGATCGACTGTTTCGCAGCGCGAGCGACGCCTGCCGCGAGCGTCTCGTCGCCATCGTGATGACGGGAATGGGCGACGACGGATCGGACTCGATCCGCACCGTAAAGGAGCGCGGCGGACGCACGATCGCCGAATCGAGCGACAGCGCGATCATCTTCGGCATGCCCGCGGAAGCGATCCGCACGGGTGCCGTCGATGACGTGCTGGCGCTGAGTGCAATCCCCGCGGCGATCCAGCGACTCTGCACGTAGTTGCGCTCTCCTGAAAGCGTGATCCCCGCCCCGTCCGTCGCCTGTGCGGTGCACTCGTATTCCGGACCGTGCTCTCGGAGTGCGTTCGCATCCTTGGACGGTCCGCGGGTCCTGCCGGCTCGGCCCTCTGGCCGCCTCGATCGCACTGGGCGGCTCGGAGGTTTGGAGATCGTTTTCTCGCTCGCCGGTGAGTCCTCGTATTTCTGTCATCATAGGAAGCAGCAGGTTTTGGCGATCGTCCTTCGTCGAACACGGGAGCTCACCGCGTGACAGTGAAACCGACTCTGTTTCGTCTATTCGTCATCATAGCCATGGCGAGCCACGCGCGAGGGGCCGTCCTCACGATCGAGGCGGCTACGGGGACCGTGCGGGTGAGCAATGTCACGCGCGGTGGCTCGGTCGTTCTGTTCTCATGCTCGCGCAGTTCGCGGCAAGGCCGGCTGTATTCGCAGCCTGCAGCGATCTTCTTGCGCGATGCCGCGGGCACTGGCGTGATCGAATATCGTCCGGCCGGCGGCATCCCGCTGCGATCCGTGTTCGCCGTCATCGAAGACGATACGGGCCTGGCTGCATTTGGCGCTCACCCGGACTTTCCTCTCGTCGTCAAGCATTTCCAGGAGAGC
>DATLBM010000580.1:0-7409 GCA_035526885.1 Thermoanaerobaculia bacterium
AGTTCCTGGACGTGGCGGCCCATGCCGCAGGCGAGATCGAGGACCGGACCGCGCACGTCGCCGACCTGCGAGCGGAAGAACGCCACCTGGCGGCGGGCTTCGTTCTCGTCCCGATGGGCGTAGAGCTCGAGGTACTCCTCGCCGAACCATTCCTGGTACCAGGTCACGGCGCGGGAGCATAACGTAGGGCGGGCTTCAGCCCGCCCCCGACGGGCTGAAGCCCGTCCTACGTCTTCAAACGCGCGACGAGAGCGCGGGCCTGCTCCAGCGCCGACTCCAGCGACGCCACCATCGCACGCGCGCTCGCCAGCGCCTCTTCGTGATCGTCCGCGTGATCATCGGCGGGCGACGGGGCGGCGAACGGGTTCTCCTCGAACGGCGCGGTGTCGACGGCCGGAGGCGCGTCTTCGATCGTCGCCACATCCACGACCGCGGGCGTCTCTTCCTCGCGCAGCGTCGTGTCCACCTGATTTTTCAGGTTGTCGAGGATGCGCGTGATCGCGGCGCGCAGCGTCGCGGTGACGCCCTGTCCGTTGATCGCCGAGGCCTCGATCACCGGCGCATCGCCCGGCTGGAGATACGCGTTCATCTCCTCGACGCTGGAGACGTTCGCGAGATCGCGCTTGTTGTATTGAAAGACGAGAGCGACTTTCGACGGATCGAGGCGGTTGATGCGCAGGTTCGTCCTCAGGTTCTCGAGGCTGTCGATGTTCGAATCCTTCATCGATGCCTGCGAGTCCGCGACGAACACCACGCCATCCGCGCCGCGCAGCACGAGCTTGCGCGTGGCGTCGTAGAACACCTGGCCGGGCACGGTGTAGAGCTGCACGCGCACCTTCTGGCCGGCGATCGTGCCGAGCTCGATGGGCATGAAGTCGAAGAAGAGCGTGCGGTCCGTCTCCGTCGACATCGAGATCATCTTGCCTTTGTTGTCCAGCTTCGGATTGGCGTAGATCTTCTCGAGATTGGTCGTCTTTCCGCACAGCCCCGCGCCGTAGTAGACGAGCTTCACCGTCACTTCATTGATGGCCTTGTTGATGAGGACCATGGGACGCGGATGTTACCCGAGTCGCATCTACAATGACGACCATGCTCCAGGCCGGATCGAAGGTGGGCCCGTACGAGGTCATCTCGCTCATCGGCGAAGGGGGCATGGGGCAGGTCTACCGCGGACGCGATCCGCGCCTCGGGCGTGACATCGCCATCAAGCTGCTGGCGCGCGATTCGGCGCAGGACGCCGAGGCGATCGGACGTCTGGAGCGCGAGGCGCGCGCGATTGCCGCGCTCTCGCATCCGAACATCCTCGCCGTCTACGACGTGGGACGCGAGGGCGGCGAGTTCTACGTCGTCACGGAACTGCTCGAAGGGCAAACGCTGCGCGAACAGATCCGCGGCGTCGCACTCGGGTGGCGGCGGGCGGTGGCAATCGGCGCCGAAGTGGCGGAAGGCCTCGCCGCCGCGCACGCGAAGTCGATCGTGCATCGCGATCTCAAGCCCGAAAACGTCTTCCTCACGTCCGACGGCCGCGTGAAGATCCTCGACTTCGGTCTCGCGCAGACCGACCCGATCCTGGCCGAGCGCGACGAGATCGACGTGCCCACGACGAAATGGTTTCAGACGCATCCGGGCACGGTCATCGGCACCCTCGGCTACATGTCGCCCGAACAACTGCGCGGCGAAGCCGTCGACGCCACCGCGGACATCTTCTCCCTCGGCTGCATCCTCTATGAGATGGTCACGGCGCGGCGTCCCTTTCATCGCGAGTCCGGCGCCGCCACCATCGCTGCGATTCTCAAGGATGCCTTGCCGCGTGAAGACCTCGGCGACGTGCCGCCGGAGTTCCAGCGCATCGTCGAGGGATGCGTGGAGAAATCGGCGTCGCTGCGATTCCAGTCCGCGCGTGATCTCGCGCTGACGCTGCGCGCGATCGCGTCCAGCACGTCCATCGACAAGAACACGCTGCTGCGGAAGATCACGCGCCGCCGTCCCAAAGCCATCGACTCGCTGGCCGTGCTGCCGCTCGCCAACGCGCTGAACGATCCGAACGCGGAGTACCTGACGGACGGCATCACGGAAGGACTGATCAACCGTCTCTCCCAATTGCCGAAGTTGAAGGTGATGGCGCGCAGCACGGTGTTCCGCTACAAGCATCGCGACGCCGACGCGCTGAACATCGGACGCGAGCTGCGCGTGCGCGCGGTGCTGACCGGCGTCGTGAAGGCCGCCGGCGAGCGTCTGCAGATCTCCGTGGAGCTCGTGGACACCGCGGACGGCTCGCAGCTCTGGGGCGAGACGTACACGCGCAATTTCTCCGATCTGGTGAAGATCCCGGATGAGATCTCGCGCGAGATCGCCGAGGCGCTGCGCGTGCGGCTGACGGGCGCGGAGAAGAAGAAGCTGCGCAAGCGCACCACCGAGAATACCGAGGCCTATCAGCTCTATCTCAAGGGTCGGTATCACTGGAACAAGCGCACCGGCGACGGCTTACGCAAAGGCGTCGCCTTTTTCCGCGAGGCCATCGAGTCCGATCCGTCGTTCGCCAGCGCCTACGCGGGCATGGCGGACTGCTTCATCACGCTGGGCACGAACATCCCGCTGCCGCCGCGCGAGACGATGCCGAAGGCCAAGGCCGCGGCGATGAAAGCGATCGAGATCGACGACGCGCTCGCCGAGCCGTGGGCATCGCTGGGCGCGGTGCGGTGGTGGTTCGAGTGGGATTGGGAAGGAGCGGAGGAGGCGTATCGCCGCGCCATCGAGCTCAATCCGAACTACGCCACCGCGCACGACGGCTACGCGATGCTCCTCTCCGCGCGCGGGCGCTTCGACGACGCGGTGGAGCAGAACACGAAGGCCGGCGAGCTGGATCCGCTGTCGCTCATCTGCGCGGTGCACGCGGGCTGGCCGCTCTACTTCGCGCGCGATTACGAGTCCGCGATCCGGCGCTTCCGCAAGGCGCTGGAGCTGGATGAGAACTTCATCCCCGCGCACGGATGGCTGGGCATGGCCCTGGGGCAGCAGCGCCGGTACGCCGAGGCGCTGGATGTGTTTCATCGCGCGCTGGAGGCGGAGCAAATCTCGATTCTGAAGGCCATGCTCGCGCACACGCACGCCATCGCCGGGCAGCGCGAGCTCGCGTTGTCGCTGCTCGAAGAGCTGGAAGGCGAGAAGCGCGAGCGGTACATCTCGCCGTACGACCTGGCCGTGATTCACGCGGGACTCGGCGACGCGCCCCGCGCGATCGAGAAGCTGCGCGAGGCGGTCGAGGATCGCTCGGCGTGGCTGGTCTTCCTCCCCCTCGATCCGCGATTGGACGGGTTGCGCGATCTGCCGGCGTTTCGCGAGCTCGCGGCGGCGTTAAACTAACGCGCCATGTCACGCAAAGAGCTCCTGGCGAAGGTTTACACGGAACAGATCATCGGCGTCGTGCGCGAGGACAGCGCGGAAGTCGCGGAGGCCGTGGCCGACGCCTACGCGCGCAACGGCATCCGTCTGGTGGAGATCACGATGACCACTCCCGACGCGATCGAGCTCATGGCTTCGATGGCCAAGCGCTACGGGCCGCAGGTTTCGATCGCCGCGGGCACGGTGCGCAGCACGAATGACGCAGCACTGGCGCGGCGCGCGGGCGCGTCGATCATCGTCTCGCCGCACACGGACAACCGCGTCATCGAGTACGCGGTCGAAAACGAGATGCTCTGCGTCGCGGGCGCCGCGACGCCGACGGAGATCATCCACGCGTGGGAAGCCGGCTGCGACGTCGTCAAGGTCTACCCCGCCCACCACCTGGGCGGCCCCGACTACATCCGCGTCATCCGCGGCCCGATCCGCGACGTGCCGATGCTCGCGGGCGGACCTGTGCCGTTGGACATGATCGACTCGTATCTCGACGCGGGCTGCGTCGCGGTCAACCTCGGGCCGTCGCTGGCGGTGCCGGATCTCGTGCGCTCCGGACAGTGGGAAGAGATCGGCCGGCGCGCGATGCTGGCCACGTCGATCGTGCAGTCGCGGCGCAACCTCGAAGCTCCTCCGATCCCCTACGTTCACTGATGACCGCGCTCCTCGCACTGCTCCTCACGATCGTCCCGCCCGCGACGCGCACCGACTGGATGCGACCGGAATCGTTCCATCTCGCGATCGGCATGAAGCGCGCCGATGCGCTGGGCGCGCTGCGCGCTTGGAACCCCAAGCCGGGCAAGGACGCGAACGAGATCGTCGTCGACTACACCGGCGACAAGTCCCTCACGCTCGAGTTCCGCAACGAGCGCCTGCACGCGGTGCGCTTCGAGCTGTTCATGATGCTGCCGCAGATTCGCGGCGCATTCGACGAGCACCGCGCGTTCCTGCGCGGCAGGATGGGCGAGCCGCGCAAGGCCACGAAGTCGATCCTGATCTACGACGCCACGCTCCCGAACGTGATGGTGGTCGTGGCGGACGATCCCCACTCCGCGCAGGGAAAACGGGGCCTGGGAGTGCTGGCGGTGCGGTACTTCGACCCGGCTATTGTCCGCCGCCGGTGACCTGCGCGCGGTTCTCGGCCTCGCGCACGACGTAGCGCTTCATCTTTCCCTCGTACACCCACACTCCTTCGCCGAGCGTCGAGAGGTAGTAGCGATCGCGGCTGAACGGGTCGGGGACGATGGACGTGATCTCCGTGCCGCGCAGCGGGAGCGTGAGCTCGCTCCAGTCCGCGTCCGCGGGATCGCCCACGAGCACTTCGCGCTGCGCGCGCGAGGTCACGAAGAGCATCTGTCCGCTCGTGCGCGAGCCGCCGTGCACCGACGCGTACTGCGCATCGGGAGCCGCGGATGCGCGCCAGCGGCGCTCGTCATCGACGATGCCCGCGCGCACGCCCTGCTGGCCGGCGACGTAGACGTGATCGATGCCGCCGATCGTGCGGATGGCGATCGAGCGTCCCTTCGCCGGCGCGTCCGCGACGGCGGCCCACTTCGCGCCGTCGAACACTTCCAGGCCGGCGGCGGTGAGGGCGTACAGGGCCCGCTCGCGGCCAAGGGTGCCGATGGCGAGATCGATGGCGCGGTTCTTTGCGCCGGCGAGGCGGTACCAGTTCCTGCCGCCGTCGCGCGTCGTGAAGACGCCTTCCGCCGTCGCCGCGAACGAGCGACTGCGATTGAAGCGCACGATCTTGTCGACGCGGATCGGGAAGGTGGACGGTTCCGATTGCGTCCACTCCTCGCCGTCGTTGCTCCAGAAGAATCCTTTCTCCGTGCCGGCCAGGAACTTCACGTCGGCGTCGGACTCCGACGCAATCGCCAGCGTCAGCACCTCGGGCAGCGGCGTCGTGCTGGCGCGCTCCCACGTGCGGCCCGCGTCGTTCGAGCGAAAGATGCCGGAGTTCTGTCCGCCGAACACCACCGCCGCGTAGATGCGATTGCGCTGGAACGGATCGGCGACCGTCGTGGCGATGCGCAGGTTGTAGAGACCATCCGAGGTGCGCGCGAAGGTCTTGCCGCGATCGTTGGAGATGTACACGCCGTCGCCTTCGACGCCGAGGATGATGCGGTTCGGGCGCTGCGGATGGAGGACGATCGAGTTCACGACCAGCGCTTCATCCGAGACCGCGTACCAGGTCTTGCCCGTGTCGTCGGAGCGATAGAGCCCCGCCACCGAGCCGGCGTAGACCGTGTTCTTGTCGCACGGATCGGTCTTGACGTCGTGGATGCGGCGGTTGTCGAAGCCGTCGCGGTAACGCGTCCAGAGATCGCCGCCGTTCAGCGAGTTGTAGACCCAGCCGCACGTGGCCACCCAAACGTTGTCGGGTTTGTACGGATCGACGTGAATGGCGAACATGTCCGTGTCGAGCACCATGCCTTCGGCGATGTGCTTCCACGACTTGCCGCCGTCGTCGGTGCGCCATCCCTGGCGCCACGTGCCGACGAAGATGCGGTCGTTCGAGCGCGGGTCGATGGCCAGCGACTCGACGTTGATCTGGTCGGAGATCTTTTCCCAGGCGCGGCCGGCGTTGCGGCTGCGGTAGACGCCGGTCAGTCCGCCGGCGACGATGAACTTCGAATCCTTCGGATCGATGGCGATGGCGCGGACGGAGAACTCGTCCAGTCCCTCATCGCGCCGCTCCCAGTTCTTTCCGCCATCCTCGGAGACCGCGATGACGCCGCCGCCCCACAGTCCCCAGCACGCGGCCCAGAGGCGGCCGTCGCGGTCGAGGGTCAGGTTGTCGACGACGTAGCCGGGGAAGGGCACGCCGCCGCGCGGCGAGGTCCACGATTTCGCGCCGTCGTGCGAGACGTACACTTCGCCGCCGCTGGTGCCGAGGTAGAGCGTGTCCGGAGCGGCGGGATCGGCGATCAGTGCGCGCACGTCGGCGCCGAACAATCCGGCGCGCCGCCACTGCGCCGCCGCGGGCAGGGTCAGGAGAAGAAATCCGAGGAGAATCAGGGCTTTACGCATTTGAGGTGTTCGGGTCCTTTGTACCACAAGCGGCCTAAGCAAACGGGCCGCCACGACTGGTATCCTTCGCGCCGCAATGAGCCCACTCCGCACGTGCGTCTTCCCCTGCGCGGGATTCGGAACCCGCTTTTTCCCGGCCACGAAGGTCATCCCGAAGGAGATGCTCCCTCTCGTCGATAAGCCCATTCTGCAGTACGGAATCGAGGAAGCGCGCGACTCGGGCATGGACAAGCTGGTCATCGTTACCTCGAAGGGAAAGGACACGATCCTCGATCACTTCGACCGCACCGCGGAGCTCGAACGCTCGTTGCAGGAGCGCGGCAAGAGCGACCTGCTGGCGGAAGTGGACAACGTCAGCCGCATGGTCGACCTCATCTCCGTGCGGCAGAAGGAAGCGCTGGGACTCGGACACGCCGTGCTCACGGCGAAGGACGCGGTGGGCGATCATCCGTTCGCGGTGGTGCTGCCGGACGACGTGATCCTGGCCGAGGAACCGTGCCTGCTGCAGATGCGGCGCGTGTTCGAGGACACCGGACGTCCCGTGGTCGCGCTGATGGAAGTCACGCGCGAGGAGACGTCGCGCTACGGCATCGTGGCGGGATCGCTGGTCGGCGACCGGCGCTTCAGGATCACGGACATGGTGGAGAAGCCGAAGGTCAATCCGCCGTCGCAGTACGCGATCATCGGCCGCTACATCCTGCCGCCGGACATCTTCCCGCTGCTGGAGAAGACGGAGCGCGGCGCGGGCGGCGAGATTCAGCTCACGGATGCGTTGCGCGAGCTGGTGCGCATGGGCGATTTCTACGGCTACGTCTTCTCCGGCCGGCGCTACGACGCCGGCGAGAAGCTCGGCTATCTCAAGGCCACGGTCGACTACGCGCTGCGCCATCCGAAGCTGGGCGCGGACTTTCGCGAATACCTCAAGACCTCCGTGTCGTGAAACGCATCGACGTCCTCGACCTGCCCGAAGTCGCGCGCGACCT
>DATLBM010000581.1:0-8998 GCA_035526885.1 Thermoanaerobaculia bacterium
ACACTCTGTGTCGCGGAGGCCAGGCCAACCAGCGGGGTCCGGGGGCGAGCCCCCGGCCGCCGGAGGCCTCCCGTCGTAACCCCGGAGCGTTAGCGACGCCACGTGAAGCGCACGTAGTACGCCGCGCCGTTGATGCCCATCTGCACGTTTTCCCAGCGCGCGCCGTTTTCCGTCTCGAACGGGTCCTGTTCCGTGGGCTGCACGTCGAAGATGTTCGTCCCGCCGAACGTCAGTCCGAGATTGCGGGGGAGCTCCAGGCCGAAGTGCACGTCCGTGGTCACGCGCTGGTCGTAGTGCTGGGCGGGCGAGTCCGGATCATCGAGTTGCGTCCAGGTTCCCACTTCCAGTTCGCCGAAGTAGTTCAGGCGCGCGCCTGCGTTCCAGCGATTGGCGCGGTAGTCCGCGCTGGCGACCGCTTTCGTTTTCGGCGCCGAGCCTTCCACGAAGAGGCGCTCGCGCTTGTTGAAGTAGATGTCTTCCTTGCCGGCCAGCTCCGGCGCCGTGTTCACGCGCTTCACGTCCGTCTCGTTGAGGTTGAGGGCCAGTGCGGTCGACCACGGGCCGGTCGTGTTCGAGACCGTGAGGTCCAGGCCCTGCGTGCGCGTGTCGATCGCGTTCGTGAAGAAGCGCGCTTCCGCGAGATTCTGCGCGGCGATGATGTCGCCGATGTCCGCGTCGTCCGGCGTGAAGCCGCCCGTGAGCACGATGCGGTCGTCGATGTCGATGCGGTAGACGTCCGCGGTGACGGCGGTCGACGTCCACGGATTCCAGGTCGTGCCCAGCGAGTAGTTGAGCGATTCCTCTTCCTTGAGCGGCGGGATGCCCACCAGGCGCGCGAGCTCGCTGTCGTTCCGGGCCAGCTTCACGTCCGCCGCTTCGCCGGCGATGAAGTCCGTGAAGGTCGACGAGAAGTAGCGCTGATGCAGCGACGGCGCGCGGAAGCCCGTGCTCGTCGAGCCGCGCAGGTTCAGCTTCGGCGACAGCGCGTAAGCGAACGACACCTTGCCGTTGACCGTGTTGCCGAAGTCCGAGTAGTCCTCGAACCGCAGCGCGCCCGTGACGAGCAGCTTCGGAGTGGTCTTGAACTCCATGTCCACGTACGCGGCCTTGCTGTTGCGCGAGGCGTCGACGTAGTCGGCGGGCTGGAATCCCGGGAAGCCCTGCGATCCCGCGTTGCCGCCGCCCGGTCCGTCGTAGTCCGCGTACGAGCCCGGCTCGCCGGCGAAGATCGAATACTCCTCGCGGCGGTACTCGAGGCCCGCGGCGAAGCTGACGCCGTGCAGGACGTTGCGGAAGTAGCGCGACACGTCGAAGTTCGTCGTCTGCTGCGTGAACTCGAAGCCGCCCGCGTCGAACGTCGCCGGCGAGGTGCCGTTGTTGCTGTTCGCGATCGACGCGTTGAGCGTGTTGGAGATCTCGTACTCCATGCGGTTCGAGCCGATGCCCGTGCTCAGGTCGAACGACCAGTTGCCGAACACCGTGCGGTAGCCGAAGAGCGTGGAGAAGTCGCGGATGTCGGTACCGATGTTCGGCACGAAGCCGCTCGGATACATCTTCGCCGAGTTGCGCGAGGGGATGTCGTCCGAGCCGACGCCGTCGCGGAACCACGCGCCGGCCAGGCCGTCGCGATGATTGAGTCCGCCGTGTCCGTACAGCGTTCCCTGGCCGACCGTCGCGTCGAGGTTGTAGAAGAAGGTGAGGTTGTCCGTGGCCGAGTCGCCGATGACGCGCGGCTCTTCGGGGCCGGAGCGATTGGTCTTGTCGCGGTTGAGCATCTCGCCCGTGAGCGAGAGCGTGCCGCGCGTGCCGAGGGGGATGCCGTAGTGGACGCCGATCTGCTCGTTCTGGCCGTCGCCTTCCGTGTATTCGCCCGCGGCGAGGACGACGTCCAGGCTCGCATCCTTCTTTAATACGATGTTGATCACGCCCGCGATGGCATCCGAGCCGTACTGCGCGGCGGCGCCGTCGCGCAGGATCTCGATGCGCTCGATGGCGCTGACCGGAATCGTGTTCAGGTCCGTGCCCACGTTCCCTCGGCCGCGCGTGCCGAAGATGTAGACCAGCGATGACGTGTGCCGCCGCTTGCCGTTGATGAGCACGAGCACCTGGTCGGGACCCAGTCCGCGGAGCGTGGCGGCGTCGATGTGATCGCTGCCGTCCGAGCCCGACTGCCGGTTCGAGTTGAACGACGGCGCGGTGAACTGCAG
Organism: Thermoanaerobaculia bacterium; assembly: GCA_035526885.1. Taxonomy (GTDB): domain Bacteria; phylum Acidobacteriota; class Thermoanaerobaculia; order Gp7-AA8; family Gp7-AA8; genus QHVT01. Next base: position 2,208 of record DATLBM010000581.1, read on the forward strand.
GAGCTGGCCGAGGTCGAGCTGGCCGCTTTCGTCGGCGACTTCTTCGACCGGGACGACGTCCACCGGCACCGGCGTGTCCGTGCGCGAGCGCTCCGGACTGCGGCTGCCGACTTCGATCGTCATCGTGACCGGCGCCTGCGGATCGGGCGGCGGGGGCGGGGGCGGGGCGTCCTGCGGCAAGGCCGCGAGCAGAAGGGCGGCGAGGAGCATCGAAAAACCTCCGTTTGCGAGTGGGGGGTGATTCTAAGGCTGCGCTCGCCGTACTCCAAAAATTTCTCTTGCATGAAAATTGAATGGTAGCGATACTACTAGTCATGGTAGCGACACTACCACCGTGCTAGAGGTAGCACGATTCCGAGGCAGGAGGAGTCGATGAAGTTTCTGGACGGGCGCCACCGGTTGGTGGTTCTCATTGTAATCATTGGACTTGCGCTCGCCGGGCAGGCGCAGGACGATCAGATGACGCCCGGACTGAGCCGCCTTCTCGCGGCTTCCAACCTCAGTCTCTCCGCCCGCGGCATCGCCACCTTCGATGCAATTCCTACCGCGACGCAGGTCCGCGCGCTCCAGGCGTTGGGCCTCGCGGTCCAGCCGATGTCGCGCGTTCCGCTGGCGAATGTCGTCGGGCCGCTCAGCGCGATGCAGGCCGCCGTCGCGAACGGAATCGCCACCGACGTCTATCCCGACGAGCGCATTCAGCTCCTCGACACCGCCTCCTCGGACGCCATGGGCGCCGCGGCCACGCGCCTCTCCGGACTGACGGGCAAGGGCGTGACCGTCGCCATCGTCGATTCCGGCTGCGACGCCACGCATCCCGATCTCGCGAAGCGCGTCGTGCACAACGTGAAGTTGTACAGCGGCGAGTACGCGAACGTGCGCGCCGACGGCTCGAACACGATCGTCGTTCCCGTCGAGATGCTGCCGCGTCAGGACAGCGACATCGGCGGCGGACACGGTACGCACGTCGCCGGCATCATCGCCGCCGACGGCACCTCCGGTCCGATGAACAAAGGCGTCGCGCCGGAGGCGAGCCTGGTCTGCTACTCGATCGGCGAAGTGCTCTTCACCACGGCGGTCGTCACCGCGTACGACCACATGCTCGCGCAGCCGGGACTGTGGTCCATCGACGTCGTCAACAACTCCTGGGGCAACTCGTACAAGCAGTTCGATCCGCGCGACCCCGTCGCCGTCGTCACCAAAGCCGTCGCCGACCTCGGCGTGACGGTCGTCTTCGCCGCCGGCAACAGCGGCGACGGCGAGGCGGCGATGAGTCTCAATCCGTTCAGCGAGGCGCCGTGGGTGATCAGCGTTGCCGCGGAGTCGCTCTCGCACGTGCGCGGCGACTTCAGCTCGAACGGTCTCGTGTTCGACAACTCCGAGGCGCGCACCGTCGGCGCGGGCGGCTACACCACGTTCACCGGCGATCGCATCGGCATCTATCACCCCGACGTCACCGCGCCCGGCGTGAGCATCTCCTCGAGCTGCGCGATGTTCGGCGTGGCCATCGGACCGTGCCCGCTGTACGGCAATGAAGTCGCGAGCGGAACGAGCATGGCCTCGCCGCACGTCGCGGGCGCCGCGGCCGTGCTGCTGCAGGCCAATCCGCAGCTCACGCCCGCGCAGGTGCGCTCGGCGATGCAGGCCACCGCGCAGCCGGTGAAGCGCTTCGGCTCGACGTCCGAGGTCGCGCCGTTCTGGCAGACCGGTTACGGACGCGTCGATCTCGCCGCGGCCGCGAACCTCGTGCGCTCGAAGAACTTTGCGAAAGACATCGCCAACGCGCAAACGCAGGCGGACAACCGAGTGCTCAACGCGGATGGATTCAAAGTGCGCCGCTCCGATTTCTGGACCTGGGATGCGCCGCGCGTGGCGATCAACGGCATCGGCGATCAGCGTTCGTTCACCATCGGCGGCATCGGCGCTCCGGCCACGCATCTCTCCGTCAGCCTCTCGCATCCTTCCGACACGGTCGTCGGACGCAACGACGCCATGACCTACGAGGTCGTCGTGCGCGATGCGAACGGACGCGAGATCGGCCGCACCACCGAGGCGGCTACGGGCGCGGGCACGGCCAGCGTGTTGATCGACCTCGCCGCCGCCGGCGCCGCGCCGGGCACGTTCACCTTCGAAGTCACTGGACAGCTCTCCGTCTCCGATCCCGACACGCTCGACAGCGCGTCGCTCCTCGGCGACATGGTCACTCTGCAGATCGCACAGGTTCAACGATGAGAAGAGAGGAAGGAAATCGAGTCATGAAGGCAGGATTCAGGTTCTCCGTTTTTCTGGTCCTCGCGATCTTCGCGAGCATCACTTTCGCCGCGACGACGCCCTCCAGCGGCACCGTCACGCCGTCCAGTCCGACCGTCAGCTTCACCGGCGGCCCGTACGCGCTGTCCAACCCCACCGCGCCAACGGGTGAGAACCCGCCCGTGTGCACCGATCAGGTGTGCGGCGTGTTCAAGCTGAACGTGAACATCCCGGCGACCGACTTCAACTCGTACAAGGCATCGGTCAACATCGCCTGGACGAGCAGCGGTACCACCACGCAGGGCGGCACCGCCAGCGACTTCGACCTGTACGTCTACGCTCCCGATCTCACGGGAACGAAAGTAGGGCAGGGCGCGGGCAACACGAATCCGGAATCGACGTCATTCGACGCCTCGACCGGCACTTACACGATCTACGTCGCGCCCTACGACGTCTCGCCGACCACGACGTTCCAGGCCACCGTCACGCTCGCGGCCGTGAACTCGACGACGCGCTGGCCGTCGAGCATGCCCAATCCGACGTTTCCCGCGGGCACGCCGCGCTTCTTCAACTATCACGCGCCTGATGGCGTGGCCGAAGATGCGGGTGAGCCTTCGATCGGCGTGAACCGCAAGACCGAGAAAGTCTTCGGCGGCATCGGCAACGGCGGCACCGTCAACTACTTCGGCGGCTTCATGCCGTACATGCTCAGCGTCGTGTTCGACGATCGCACGCAGCCCGCGACCACCACGTGGAATCAGGCGCCGCTGGTTCTGGCCAATGCGCCGCGCGCGTTCGGCGATCCGATCCTGCATACCGATCGCGACACCGGCCGCACCTTCGTTTCGCAGGAGCTCGGCCTCACGCCGCTCGGCTCGACGATGGAGTTCACCGACACCGACGGCTCGCCCTTCACGCCCAGCCAGGGCTCGGGCGCCCCTTCGGGCATCGATCACCAGACCGTCGCAGCCGGCCCGTTCGCGGCGCCGCTGAAGGGCCTCCTCTATCCCAATGGCGTGTGGTACTGCTCGCAGTCGGTTGCCGACGCGGTCTGCTCGATCAGCCTCGACGGCGGCATGACCTTCGGTCCGGCCGTCCCGATGTACACGGCCGCCGATTGCTCCGGCCTGCACGGCCACATCAAGATCGGCCGCGACGGCACGGCGTACGTTCCGAACCGCGGCTGCGGCGGCGATCCTCCGTATCACAGCGGTCCGGATGCGCGTCAGGCGCTGATCGTGTCCGAGGACAACGGCATCACGTGGAGCATCCGTCCGCTGCCGCAGTCGACCACGAAGACCGACCGCGATCCGTCCGTCGCCGTGGCCGATGACGGCACCGTGTACTTTGCGTATCAGGCCGGCGACGGCTCCTCGCGCGTCGCGGTCTCGAAGGACAAAGGCAAGACCTGGATTCGCGACACCGACATCGGCGCCGCCCTCGGCGTCAAAAACAGTCTCTTCCACGCAGCCGTCGCCGGCGACGGCGATCGCGCCGCGGTGGCCTTCTTCGGCACCGAGACCGGCGGCGACACGTATGCCAATCCCGACTTCCCCGGCGTCTGGTATCTCTACATCGCCACGACGCTCGACGGCGGCCAGACCTGGGTCACGCAGAACGCGACGCCCGGAGATCCGGTGCAGCGCGGCGGCATCTGCGGCGACGGCGCGTGCCGCAATCTCCTCGACTTCTTCGACGCGACCATCGACAAGCGCGGACGCGTCGTCGTCGGCTACGACGACGGCTGCATCAGCGAGAACTGCATCGCCGGCGTCGGTGCATACGGACTGACCGCGGGCAACGACTTCACCGCGAAGGCCGTCATCGCGCGCCAGGCCAGCGGCAAGCGCATGTACGCCGCGTTCGACAACGAAGCCGGCGCCGACGTGAATCCGGTCGCGCCTCCGCCGCCTCCGGCGCCCGCCACCGCGTGCGGCACCGTCGTGGCCACCGATGCCGCGGGCGATGCCACGCATCCTCTGCTGTCCGCCAACGGCGGCAACATGGACATGGTGGACATCACCGCGCTCTCCTTCGCGGTCGACGGCACGAACCTCGTCACCACCATCAACGTGAAGAACTTCGAAGCCAAGGCGGTCACCGGATCGCTGGGCACCTTCTATTACGCGACGTGGACCGCGGCGCGGAAGAACAGCGACGGCTCCATCGCCACGCGCGCTTACGGTACGCGCGTGTCGGTCACGGCCACCGGCGGCATCACGTACACGTTCGGCCAGTACGATCAGGCGAACGACGCGTTCGTCGGCACGACCACGCCGGTCACGGGCTCGACGACCACGGGTCCGAACGGCGCGCTCTCGGTCGTCGTTCCGCTCTCGCTTCTCGGCAATCCGACCATCCCCGCCACGGGCGCCAACGATCTGCCCGCGGTCATCGAGCCGTACGCCGTGGCCATCATTCACGAGCAGGCCGTGCGCTTCACCGCGCCCGCCGATCGCGCTCCGAATGCGGGCAAGGCCGGCGCGAGCTGGCAGGTCTGCCGCACCGACATCAGCACCTGCATCGACGACGTCGACTCGTCCATCAGCTACACCGCGGGCTGGCACAACCAGACCCTGACCTCCGCCAGCGGCGGCGTCTTCCGCATGCACAGCGGCAGCTCGCCGAAGCAGGGCGTGAGCCTCACGGCGTCCGCGACGAAGATCACGTTCCACTACGCGACGTCGCCGAAGGGCGGCAGCGCGGAAGTCTTCATCGACGGCGTGTCGAAAGGCACGATCAGCTTCCTCGGCAGCACCGGCTCCACCTTCGCGCCGACGTTCGGCTCGAGCAAGTCGTACGACAACCTCGGCGCGGGCTCGCACACGTTCGAGCTGCGCAATCTGAACGGCGTCGTCTACGTGGACGGCTTCTGCTTCCTCGGCGGCGCGACCAGCGCGTCGTCGACCGCGCTCAGCCCCACCTCGGGCGGCACGAATACGCAGTCGGCGGGTCAGACGCTCACGTCGTCGATCAACGTGCCGGCCGGCGCGCAGGCGGTCTCGGTCATGGCCGAGTCCACCCCGTCGCTGCCGGTGAAAATCCTTCTGGTCAATCCGTCCGGCCTCACGCTGGCCACTTCGGACAGCGCAAACGGGATCGCGTCGATCGACGTGCCCGTCTCCGCCGGCGGCGTCTATCTCGTCAAGGTCATCAACGTCAGCCTCGGCTCCGTCAGCGTGCGCACCGCGGCCACGGCGGTGGTGCCGCGATGAAGCTGGCAGCAGTGTTCATTGTGATGCTGGCGGCCGCGCAGGGAACTGCGCGGCCCACCCAGCCGAATGCGTGTGACGTCCTCACGGCGGCGGATATCGCCGCCGTGCAGGGCGAGACGCTGACCAACGCGAAACACTCGACGCGCGGCACGACCTCCCAGTGCTTCTACCAGGTGCCGTCGTTCGTGAACTCGATCAGCGTCGACCTCATTCGCGAAGGCCGCGAGTACTGGAACGAGCACTTCGAGAACGAGGAGCGCGAAGAGCGCGAGGCTCGCGAAGCGAAAGAAGAAGGCGAGACCGAGCATCCGCCGCGCAAGGTGCGCGGAGTGGGCAACGAAGCATTCTGGGTAGGCGGCCCGCTCACCGGCTCGCTGTACGTCCGCAAAGGCGACGCCGTCCTGCGCGTGAGCGTCGGCGGCAAAGGCTCGGACGAAGAGAAGATGGAGAAATCGAAAGCGCTGGCCAAAAAAGCGCTGAAGCGGCTCTAACGGAGGGCGGGCTTCAGCCCGCCCACCACCGCCTCACATCCGATCCCATCCTCGCGATTGCGCAGCGTCAGCGTTCCCCCGTGCGCCTCGACGATCTGCCGCGACAGCACCAACCCGATCCCGCTCCCGCCCGGTTTCGTCGTGAAGAACGGCACGAAGAGGTTCGCGGTCGATGCCAGTCCCGGCCCTTCATCGCCGACGAGAAATCCATCGAGACGCCACGCGACGAACGCACGTCCGCCCGCGTCGATCGCGTTCTTCGTCAGATTGATGAGCACCTGCTCGAGCTGATCTTCGTCCGCCTCGACCTGCGCCGGCGGGCCTTCCTCGATGATCACGCGCGCATCGAGCGCCGCTACGCGCCGGACCACCGCACCGAGATCGACAGCGCGCAGGGTCGGCTCGGGCAATCGCGCCAGCTCGGAGTAGCCGGAGAGGAATCGCGCCAGCGCATCCGCGCGCCGCGAGATCACGCCGAGGCCGCGCGTGAGGTTCGTCTGCAACGGCGGGGCGAGGTGCGCGATCGATTCTTCCAGCGTCCCCGCGATCGATTTGATCGGCGCGAGCGAGTTGTTCAGCTCATGCCCGAGGACGCGCACGACGCGCTGCCAGGCGCGGATCTCCTCCTGGCGCAGCGCGCGCGAGATGTCCGCCACCACGAGCAGGCGATGCGTCGTCCCCTCGCGCCGGAATGACGACACGCGCACGCTCCACCGCGTGCCGTGCCATTCCACCGTCGACGATTCATCGAGCGCGAGCAGCGCGTCGATGCCGATGTTCGCCAGCAATCGCTCGCCCGCGCGGTTGACCAGCTCCAGCCGCGACTCCTGGTCGAACG
>DATLBM010000582.1:0-8535 GCA_035526885.1 Thermoanaerobaculia bacterium
CGCGGACTCTAACCAGGGGCGAAGCCGCGCAGCGATTGGCTGAGCCGCGACCGCAGGCTCGCTGGCGCGGCGACGGGCGAGAGCCGGTGCCGCACGAATGCGCGCAGCTTGCGATGGACGATGATGCGGATCTCGCAGTCCGGACAGTTGCTCACGTGAATCTCGATATCGACTTTTTTCTGATCGCCGAGCGATCCGTCGAGGAAGAAGTAAACAACTCGTTTTACATCGTCACAGAGCATTCCTGGATTCCTTCCGTGGGCGAGAGGTGACGACCAACGCTGCGTGCAACGACGTTGCGAAACGGTGAATTCCGCGGGCACGGCCCGCAGCGTAGATTGCCTAAGGCCGAGTGGCACGTGGTGGCTCCTCATCCGGGATGGCTTACTGCAACCGGGCGGCCAAAAATGGCGAGGGCGGCCTTTCGGCCGCCCTCGCAGAACAACAGCACGATGTGTCGATTACTCGACGTCGAATTTTTCTTCTTCCTCTTCTTCGACCTCGAACTCGAAGTCCTCTTCCTCTTCGCCTGCGAAGAGAATCTCTTCTTCGTTCTCCTCCGGCTCGGCGACTTCGGTCTCGTCGGTCTTGCCGTCGTCTTTCTTCTTGCGGCCCTTGGTCTCGTCCTTGCGCGAGCGCATCTTGGCGGGCTCGGCCTCGCCGCGGATGTAGCCGTACTTGCGGGCGTAGTCGAGGAGCGTGCGCTCGAGCATCTTGCGTCCGCGGTACAGGCGCGACATCACGGTGCCGACCGGGCAGTCCAGGATCTCGGCGATCTCCTTGTACGAGAAGCCTTCGATGTCCGCGAGGAGCACGACCATCTTGTAGTCATGCGGAAGCGAGTCGAGCGCGCGCTTGACGTCGGCATCCATCATGTCCTGGAAGATCTCGCTCTCCGGATCGCGGATGAGATCCGGCGCGTTCTTCTGGATCACGCGCTCGTACGACTCTTCGATCTCCGAGAAGTCGATCTTGTGCGGCGTGAGCTTTTTCTTCCGGTAGTTGTTGATGAACGTGTTCTTCATGATCTTGAAGAGCCACGCCTTGAAATTCGTACCTTCCTCGAACTTGTCGTAGTACTTGTAGGCTTTCAGGTACGTTTCCTGGACGAGATCCTCGGCATCTTCCGAGTTCCGCGTCATCCGGTAAGCGGTGTTGTACAGGGAGTCGACGTACGGCATGGCCGCCTGTTCGAAATCCCATCCCTGTTCGTGAGTGTAGACTTCCGCGCTCTTCATGATCTCTCCCGTGGCACAACGACCACCGTAACCAAAACTTCAACCTTCGTGCCGCATGCGTCCTTAGACGCGTCAGCAAATAAATTCGTTACTGACAGCGGGACACGTTTGCCGAAGTCGTGATGCGTCTGCGGTTTACGTGAAGAGCCGCGGCCGCTGACCGGCCCCGCTGTCTCGCGTCGAAAGCGCGCATCCGTCACGATTGACGGACACGTGCGTCCGCGAAAGCGGCTCGTCTCAATGATTTAGTCTAAGGTCTACAGAGGGAACTGCGTGGGAACGGCTGCAAACAAACGGTTACCGACCCGTATTCCCGAACAACCGGCGAATCATACACATCCAATCCGAGTAGCGCAAGTCCGCGCTTCAGGAATGTAGCGTGGTGAGCAGCTCCTCGTACGCTTTCGTGATCTCGATGAAGCGCGCCGCGGCCTCGTTCTGCACCTCTGCGGTCGCGCCGTGAAACCGGTCAGGATGATGCTGCGCCACGAGCCGCCGGTAGGCCGCACTCAGCTCCTGCCGCGTCGTGTCCGCACCCACGGCGAACACGCGCAGGAGTTCCTCGCGCGGACGCGCGGAGCGCACGAACAGCGGCGCGCCGCCGCCCTTGCGGTCCGCACTGCGCGGACGCCCATCCTTCGCGTGATCGACGTACTCGAACCCGTACAACTCGCGCAGCCTCGCCAGCGCATCGGTCTGAAAGCCGAGTCCGAAACTGAGATCGAGCAGCGCCGCGTACTGCCGCACGGGAACGGGATTGCGCTGCGCCACGAGCTGCACCGCCAGCTCCAGGAGCTCGCGCCGCTGCTGCGGATTCGAGTGCCGTGCGAACGTCTCCGCCCAGCTGGCGATGTCGATGCCCGTCGTCACCGGCGCCGCCAGTCCCGCGCCGCGGCGGAGCTGGCGCAGGGCCTCGTCGCGTGTCGTACCGCCCGCGGTCAGCACGTGAAAAAGGAGCGACGCCGCGACGGAGTCGCGCTGCGGCGCGCGCGGCGTATCGCCGGCATGCACGCGTTCGGCGCGCGAGAGCGACATCGCGCCGAGGATGAAGGCCGCGAGACCTCCGCCGAGTACGACCATCACCGCGACGGCGACGAGCTCCATGACAATGTTTATGCAGCGGCGGCGAGCAGCATTTCGATCGCATCCAGCCTGGCCTGCAAAAGCGCGTCGCTGATCACCGGCCACGATCCTTCGACGTCGATCTCTTCGTCGACGCTGATCCAGCTTCTGCAGCCGCCGTACTCCTCGCGATAGCGCACCTCCATCGGCTCCGCGAGCTGCCACGTGCGCACCGCGATGACGTACAGCGCCTGGTCCGGACGGAAGTTGTAGCGCGCGTCGAGCGTCTCGCGCGGGATGGCCACCAGAGGCTCCAGCGCATCGAGCATGGCCGCGCTGCGCACGCTCCACGTGCGCACGACCTCGCACCAGTGCGTGACGGTCACGCTCGGCCGCGCCTCCGACTCGCCCTGATGAAAGTACGTGGGATAGAGATAGAAGCGCTCGGCCTCGACGCCGAAGGATGGATCGGCGATGCCGCCCTTGCGGATCAGGATCACCTGGTCGCCCTTCGCCAGCGCGGCGACGACGTTCGACCATTCCTTGAGCGCGGTGTGGTTGGCGAGCTTGTTCATCGCGGGTAGGGATTATCGCCCGTCCTTCCTCTCCGGAAGCATGGCAAGTATTTCGACGGCCAACGGCACGCTCACCGATCCGAACATCGTCATCTTCATCAGCGACGAGACGCGCTTTCCTCAGCACTGGCCCGCGGACTGGGTAGCGAACCATCTGCCCACATGGCAGAAGCTCGCGAACAACGGCCTCACGTTCACGAACGCTTTCACCGCGGCGTGCGAGTGCTCGCCGAGCCGCGCGTCGTTTCTCACCAGCACGTATCCCGAGGAGAACGGCGTGCGGGTGACGTTCAACAAGGCCCTGCCGACGACGATGAACAATCTCGCCGACGTCCTCGGCACCGTGAAGTATCCCGTGTTCTGGAAAGGAAAGTGGCACCTCTCGTTCGCGAAGAACGGCGGCGACAACTGGGGTCCCGACGATGCGGCGACGCTGCAGACGAACTACCGCATGCAGGGCTGGAATCCGCCCGACGCCGGCAATTTCCTCAGCGTCGGCCCCACCCTCGGCGGCGGCACCTGGAACAACGACGACCGCTTCGTGACCGGCGTCGCGCACAACGGGCAGCAGGCCTGGGGCACGGGCGTGCTCGACTTTCTCGCAAGCGCGCCGACGCCGTTCTGCCTCGTCGTCTCGCTCGTCAATCCGCACGACGTCTTTCTCTATCCCGATGCGAACGGCGGCGACAGCAACGTCACCGCCGCCGGCTACGACGCGTCGGTGCTGAGCGACGTCGGCATCCCGCTTCCGACGAATCAGAACGACAACCTGTCGACGAAGCCCAGCGTGCAACTGCTGTTTCAACAGAAGTTCGAAAGCGGCGCGCCGCTGACGACCAGCGCGCAATTCCTCAACTACGTGAACTTCTACGCGTACCTGCACACGCTCAGCGATCAACTCTTCGGCTCCGTGTACGACGCGTTGTGCAAACACAACCTGCTCGCGAACACGCTCATCATCCGCATGGCCGATCACGGCGAGATGGCGCTCTCGCACAACCTGCGCGAGAAGATGTACACCGCGTACGAAGAGGCGATTCACGTTCCGCTGATCTACTCCAACCCGACGCTGTGGCCGGCGGCGCAGACGACCGACGCGCTGGTCTCCTCGCTCGACCTCGTGCCGACGCTGGCCGCGATCACGGGCTCGACGAACACCTCGACGCTCCGCGGCCGCAGCTATCTCGACGTCCTCCAGGGCACGACCTCGGACGTGCAGGACAACGTGATCTACACGTTCGACGATCAGTTCGGAAATCCGCCGCCGAGCGGTCCCGGCCAGATCCGCTGCATCCGCACGAAGACCGCGAAATACGCGGTGTACTTCGATTCGGGCAGCAACTTCGAGTACGAGATGTACGACCTCACCGCGGATCCGGGCGAGATGACGAACCTGCTCTACGGCACGCCGTCATCGAGCTCGCTGGAGATGTGGAAGTCTCTGCACGGCGCGCTGACCGCGCGCCTGAAAGATCTCGGCGCGTTTCCGCACGACGCGACGTGGCCTACGGACCCGTGGAGTACGTGACCGAGTTCACGGGCCCTTCCCAGATCGTCACCGCGATCACGACCGCGTCTTCATCATCGACGGCGCTCTGCAGCTCGCGCGCGAACCACTCGGCGATGTTCTCCGCGCTCGGATTGACCTCGGTGAACGGAGGCACGTCGTTGATGCATCCGTAGTCGAGCTTCTTGGCCAGCGCCTCGAGCTTGCGTTTGGCGCTGACGAAGTCGACGGCGATGGCGTCGGAGTCCACTCCGCCGCCGCGGCCTTCGAGGTCCGCCTCCACTTTGTACGAATGCCCGTGCAGCGGCTCCGAGATGCCGCGGTACTCGCGAAGAAAGTGCGCGGCCTCGAACCGCGCCTCGACGCGCACGGTGTACTTACCCATGCCGCTCCGGGTAGATGTACGCGAGCAGACGCTCGTCGGCGCCGAGCTCTTCGAGCTCTTCGCGCGTGGCCTGGCGGCGCAGCAGATCGACGGCGCGGGCGTCGTCCCAGCACGTGTTCTGCGAGCTCTCGCCCGCGAGTTGCAAAAGAGTCTCGAGCGTGCGGCGCCGGGGTTCGTCCACGGTGCGGAGTGTACAATGCGCGCCGATTTCGCGATGCCGCTCCCGAAAAGCGTCCTTTGCAGCGCCTGCAAGAAGACTTATCCCGAGGGATGGAGACGTTGCCCGTATTGCGGGCACGACGACACGCGCCTCAAACAGGAGCGCCAGGCACAGCGGTACATGGAGAAGAAGGTGCGCGAGTTCGAACAGCGCACCGGCAAGAGCACGGGTCCGCGCAAAGAGAAGCCGCCGCGCGAGCAGCGCGGACCGCGTCCGCAGCAGCCGCAGAAGGGACCGCGTCCGCCGCAACAGCAACAGAAACAGCGCCCGCAGCAGCAGCAGCAACAACAACAGCAACTGCGTCCGCCGCAGGGCGCGCCGGGCGAGCAGCAGCAGTCGCGGCGTCGCAAGCGGAGACGCGGACGCGGCGGCGCGCCTGCAAACGCAGGCGAGCGTCCGCCGCAACAGGGACCACCGCAACAGCCGCGTGAGCCGCGTCCGCCGCGGCCTCCGCGCGTCGACACGCCTCGTGCACCGCGCCCGGCATCGGGGGAAGGCGAAACGCCGCGCGACAATCGTCCTCCGCGTGAGCCGCGTCCCGAAGGCGCGGCACCGGCCGCCGAAGGTCAGGCGTCAGCCAAGCGGCGCCGGTTCCGGCGCCGGCGGCGCGGAGGGGGCGGCGGCGGCGACAACGCCGGCGGCGGTGGCGGCGGGCAGCCGTCCTCGTAGATACCGCGCCGAGCACTCCGCGAATCCCTCGCAGCGAATGCAGTACCCGTCGGTCGCCTCGGGCTTGTAATCCGCGGGCGGGCAGATGTTCACGCCCGCAACGGTGTCGCGATCGCACTGCGCGATGATGCGCTCCATCTCCGCGGCCGCATTCGCATGCGTGACCTGCTTGATCGCGGCGTAGCGGGCGGCATTCATCATCGCCGTCGTATCGACGCGCGGCGTGTGCGTCTGCGATGCGGCAACAGCCGCAGCCCGCACCGCCGCAACCACCACGCGAGCGCGCTGCGTGAGGTAGTAGAAGAACGCCAGTCCCGCTCCGGCCAGCGCCGCGACGTTGGCCGCGCCTCCCGCAAACGCGCCGTACACCAGCGCGCCGAACGCAACCAGGGCAATCAACCGCACGCGCACGGGGATCACTCCGAACAGATACAGCGTCTGCAGCGGAAACGCCGTCGCGTAGACGAACAGCAGCGTGTAGTACACGAAGTAGGTGCCGAGGAGCGGGATACCCAGCCAGGCGGCGGCGCCGGCGGAGCCGAGCGTGGAGAGCGCGAACAGCGTCACGAAGTGGCGCGTGCCCCACTCTTCTTCGACGGCGGTGCCCATCATGTAGAGGATGAGCAGCGTGACGAAGAGCGCCACCGCTTCCAGCCAGCCCTCGCCCGCGGCGGTGAACTGCCACGTGAAGACGCGCCACACTTCGCCGCGCAGGACGGCGTTCCCGTCGAAGCGGAACAGCCGCACGTACTTTTCCGGGTCCTGATGTTCAAGGATGAAAAAAGCGATGTTCAAAAACAGCAGGATGAACACGCTGCGAAGATTTTGACTTCTTCGAAGTTTTTCGCCTCGGGACCGGAACATGACTCTTGCCTAAGCGGAACCGCGACGCCACGCCAAAATTTCAGCGCACTTCGTAGCCATTCGTTTCCTCGAATCGCAGCGCATCGCCCGCCTTCACGCCATGCTTGCGCGCCTCGTTGCCGGCCACTTCGAGGACATAACGCGCCTGCGCGTGCGGCGGATAGCTGGGACACGGATCGGCCTTGCACGGCGGCACTTCAAACTTCACCGCCGCCACGCGACGCGTCGCATCGATCCAGATCATGTCCAGCGGAATGCGCGTGTTCTTCATCCAGAACGGATACTCGCCGTCCTGCGCGAAGAGGAAGAGCATGCCGGAGTCGGGTGCAAGGTGATCGCGGAACATGAGTCCCTGTGCGCGCAGCTCGTCATCGTTCGCGATCTCCACGCGCACGGTCCAGCCGTCGGGAAAGATCACGCGCGGCCCAGTCGCGGCCACCGGCGCCGGCGCGGAGGGCGCAGGCGCGGGCGTAGGATTCGAACAGCTCATGGCCAGCAGCAGCACGAGTGCGATCCTCATTTCTCTTCCAGCTCCGCGACCTCTTCCGCGTCGCGGTCGCGCGCGATGAGGTCGTATTTTTTCGCGTAGTAGCGGAACGAGCGGAACGACATCCGCAGCAGCTCCGCGGCCTGGGTCTGCACGCCGCCGGCGCGCTCCAGCGCCTTGAGCATGAAGATCTTTCCGATCGCTTCGAGATGATCCTGCAGCGACAGGCCTTCCTGCGGCAGCTCGAACGTCGCGTCCGGAATGCGGCCGCCGAGGAGCACGTGCTCGGGGAGCGACTTCGTGGTCAGGACTTCCGAGGGCTCGAGCGCGATCATGCGCTCGATGACGTTTTCGAGCTCGCGCACGTTGCCCGGCCAGTGGTACTTCTCGATGGCGCGCATGGCGTCGGCGGAGATGCGCTTGCGCGCGACGCCCAGGCGCGTCGAGAACTTCTCGATGAAGTGATCGACGAGCAGCGGGATGTCCTCGCGCCGCTGCCGCAACGGCGGAAGCGTGATGGGAATGACGTTGATGCGATAGAAGAGATCCTCGCGGAACGTCCCCTCGCGAATGGACTCGGCGAGATCGCGATTCGTGGCCGCGATCACGCGCGCGTCGACGGGCGTCTCCACGTTCGAGCCGACTTTGCGCACCACGCGGTCCTGCAGCACGCGCAGCAATTTGATCTGCATCGCCGTCGAGGTCTCGCCGATCTCGTCGAGAAAGATCGTGCCGCGATCGGCCTCGTGAAACAGCCCGCGCTTGTCGCGCACGGCGCCGGTGAACGCGCCGCGCTCGTGGCCGAACAGCTCGGACTCGAGCAGCGTCTCGGGCAGCGCGCCGCAGTTGATGGAAACGAACTTGCCGCGCCGGTCGCTGTTGTAATGGATGGCGCGCGCGATCAGCTCCTTGCCCGTCCCGGACTCGCCGGAGATGAGCACCGTGGAAAGCGTGCGCGCGATGCGCTGCACGATGGAGAAAATCTCCTGCATCTTCGACGACTTGCCGAGGATGTTGGCGAAGGTGAAACGCTCCTCCAGGGCGGTGCGGAGATGGATGTTCTCGTCTTCCAGCTCTTTGCGCTCGACGGCCTTGCGCACGACGATCTTCAGCTCTTCGATGTCGAACGGCTTGGCGATGTAGTCGATGGCGCCGGCCTTGAGCGCCTCGACCGCGGAACGCGTCGACGTGTGCGCGGTGATCATCACGAAGACGATGGCCGCGTTCTGCGCCTTCACGTCGCGCACGAGGTCGATGCCGGAGCCGTCCGGCAGCATGAGGTCGCACAGCACGACGTCCGGCTCCTGCCGCTGGATGGCCACATGCGCATCGGCCACCGACGCAGCGGTGTCGACGTGCCACCCTTCTTCCTCGAACACGATGGAGAGGAAGTCCCGGAGCGACGCCTCGTCGTCGACGATGAGCAGGTTCACGAAGGGCATTCTATTGCGACGAGCGCCAGGAGATCGTCGAGGCGGCAGTTCTCGTGGATGAGGCGCTCGATTCCGGCCTTGTGCCGCCTCAGCAG
>DATLBM010000583.1:0-6380 GCA_035526885.1 Thermoanaerobaculia bacterium
GAAGGGCGGCGATCTCGTTCTGCAGCGTCGCGTCACTGCGACGATGGAGATCACCGAGGACCTTGTAGACATATTCACATCCTGAAGAGACGGGAGACCGCAGCCGTGCCGCGAACACGTCGACCGCGAGGCGACCGGCTACCTTTTCACTCAGTAGCAGTGCAGATGCGTAAACCGTCAAGGCTCGACTCGAGTCGAGCAACGGCTCGATGAAAGGGACGAGCTCATCGGACCACGCTGCATCCGCCAGAAGAGAAACAGCGCCATTCAGGATCGGAGCGAATCTCGACTGCAGGGTGGCAATGAGCATGATCGGGTCGGGCTTGGCTGGTGCCGCTCGTTTCCAATCGACCGGTGGGACGACCTCGTTGATCATCCGCCTTGAGAAGTCCCCCGAGCGCACCAAGACCCGCGCCCGCGCGAGCGTTCCACGCACGGCTTCCCGCGACGATGCGTCGGTGGCGTTAGCAGCGAGCGCATGCATTTCCGGGTAAGTCAGGCGACCCAGATTCAACGCTTGATCGATGGCGGAGAGCACCGGTAGGTGGTCATCGCACGGTCCACTCGGGGAGACGCTATTGGTGGCCTCCAGCCAGTCGAGCATGTCGGATTCGAAGCCGTGCACCAGCGAAGAAGTAAGAGTTTCCCTTTGTCGCCGCGCCGATTCGCGGATCTCATCCACCCACGGGGCGGCGGCGTATGGTTCCAGCGTCTCTCGCAATCGCTGGAGATCGACCGTCGTGTCGAGCGGCGTAGGCATGCGGTCCTTCAGGAAGTCACGCGTGTGAGGATCGTTTTGTCCGGCCAGCAATGCCTACCGTGGTCGTGGAGAAAAACTCTCGTGCCTCGTCGGGTGTGACGTCCGTACTCGCGCTGATCGCTGCCAGCGCGATTCCCGCCACACGCGTCGCCAACTGGCTGCTCGTCCTCAATTCCTTCGCGACCGCACACACTTCGGCGCGCGCGTACGGCACTAGATCACCCATGGCAGACGCGCTTTCCAGCGTCACGGATTCGATCGGTGACAGGGAGCGAGCCTTCAGAATCTCAATCAGCGAACGAAGCGTCTCAGCTTGGGCTCCGCGGGCTTCGATTACTGCTGCTGTGGCGACGATCGGGGCGACATTCACGGGATCGATGGCGTCCGACTCAAGCATCAGCATCACCATTCGATCCACGTCGCTCGAAGCGGCGAGAACGATCGGCTCACGCCACTTCGGCACATGACATGCGCGGACAAGCCACGCATGCAGCGTCGTGTCGTTCATGGCGACAATGTCGCGCGATGCGAGGTACTCCGCGATTGCGAGATGAACGAACGTGTACGTCTCGTATACACCCGACGTAACTCGCTCAACGACGCGCCGGGCCTCCCAATCGCGGAGCACGCGCTCAACGTCGTTCTCCGCCGAGGCGAGCGGTCGGCCATCGCTCTGGGCCAGCCGGGCTGCCGCGTATTGCACCAGCTCGCGCTCGTTAGCACCGGATCTGTCGATGCTCGCAAACGCAACGTGAGAAGCGACCCGCATCGCACTGGCCGCACCGACCCGCTCCGGCGAACCCGTCTCCGCACTCCGCTGTAGAACCGCATCCAGCAGCCATTCGAGGATCTGCGCGCGCGTCCCCGACAATCCCTCTCCTCGGCTGAGTAGAAGAAGCATGAAAGTGAGGAACAACGGATTGCGACGTCCGAGAGCTTCTACTCTGCCGCTCGATTCGCTTTCGACGGAGTCGACGATCTGCTGGAACCACACTTTTCGCTTCTCGAAATCGCTGAGGATGATCTCGAGGATCGACCAGGCGGTTTTGAAAAACTCGCCTCGCTCCAAATGCGGAAGGTCAGCATGCATGAAGCCCGGAAGCAGAGACGAGTAGTGGCCTACTCGGCGCGTCGTCACCAGGACGAGTGCATCGGGGTGGTCCTCGGCCCATCGCACGATCAACCGGGCGGTTTCGCCGCGACGCGGATCGGCTTCGTCGAGTCCGTCGATGATCACGACGTCGGGCTTCAGCGACTCGGTCGTTGAGTCTACGACCGATGCCGCGACACGCCGCAGCGTGCTATCCAAAGGCTCATCCTCAGGCCGATCTCGCAGCGTCTTCGCGCGGACTTGGAACACAATGCGCGATCGCGCGGCCAGTGCATTCGCGACTTTGACGCAGAGCGTCGACTTTCCCGCTCCCGGCCCTCCAGCGACCACGACGCGGCCAAATCGCGTCAGTAGATCGACGGCATCGATCTCTCTTCGACTTTGGCGACTGACCGGCTCGTGATACTCCGCGAGCGTACTGCTTGGAGAGGTCGGCTCGCGTTCGCGCTCGGCGTCCTCGTCTTCGTCTTCGTCGGCAATACGTGCCACGACAGTGCTGAAGGCCAGGTGTGCCGGAACATCGATCCCGAGCAGCGGGACATGGAACGTAGCGGTCTGAGAGTGCACGCGAGACCGGAAAGTCTCGGCGGCGGCAAAGTCCGGAGGAGCGGAAACCTCGGTCGCAAGCTGCTGTTGCGCCGCCCGGACTTTCGTGAGCTCGGCCAGTTCCTTGAACTCGCCGACGAGTTCCTGATAAAGGAGCGTGGAGAACAGGGCGATCGTCGCTGACGCTCGTTCATTCGTCGGATCGAACAGTTCGTGTTTGTCCGTTGTCCTCACTGCGCAGCGTCGGTTCCATGCGCGTTGGACGAGGCGGCTTACGTCTTCGTCATTCGGCAATACTCCGCGTTCGAATAGGAACGCGATGAGGGGCGTGACGAGCAGGCTCTCTTCGGATCGGCGCCGGTCGAGCGCGTGGAGCGTATCTTGGCCGAAAGGGATGATGTCGCGAGAGTCGTTGAGCCTTCGACGCGCGCGCTGCAGCACACGCCGGATTCGCAGCGACCGTTCGCCCGGCACAACGCTGAAAAGTTTCCGAACTATGGCTTTGAAGACTGTCTCGCCACTCAACTCGAGCAGACCGTCGAACACCCGTGCGAGTAGCCACGACATGCGGCGCAGTATCGTATGACGATGTGAGAAGCAGTGCCGCCGCACCGGAATCAGGAGCGGGATGAGTTGGCGGGATGGCCGCGGTCCATGCGGCCGCGCGTGCCTCTAAGGCAAAGTCAAGCGGTAGGGATCTCCGCCGCCAGCGCATCTCCTCCTGAGAAGGGAGATTCACCTTGCTCCAATCATCGATGCCGCAGATCAAGAAGATCGTCGTCCTCATGCTCGAGAACCGCTCGCTCGACAACCTCCTCGGATGGCTCTATCCCCCCGGCTCGCCCAACCTGAACATCTATCCGCAAGGCAGCTCCGCGAACTTCGACGGGCTGCTGCCGAACACTTTCTTCCAGCCGTACAAGACCGTGTGGGGAGACGTCGTTCACTACCCCGTCGTCCCCGCTCCCGACAACCTCGGCAAGAACCAGGACGCCATTCCCTACTGGGATCCGACCGAGGAGATGTACGCGCGGACGACGTGGAACGGCGTGCTCAATCAGATGTTCGGCGACTACCGCCGCATCACCGGCATGCCCGCGGCCACGGCGCAGCCGGGCATGAGTGGCTTCTATCAGGACTACTACAACTACGAGATGGCGGACTGGAAAGGGATGGACATCCTCTGGACATACACTCCCAGACAGCTGCCGATCATCAACGGACTGGCGCGCGCGTACGGCGTGAGCGACGCCTGGTTCTGCTCCGTGCCCACGCAGACCAATCCGAACCGCGCCTTCTCGATCATCGGCACGTCGCAGGGACGGAACAACAACACCTGGAACGCCGTGGAGCAGTTCCCGGGCAAGACCGTCTTCAACGGCATCGGCCGCAAGAAGTCGTGGGGCCTGTACTTCGACAAGCCGTGGAAGGACACGCGGTCGTACACGGAGTACACGTTCCCGGGTCTGTCGAACTCGGGCGGCGACATCGGGCTGCTGGACCGTTTCTTCACACTCGCGAAGAGCGGCGACCTTCCCGACTTCACGTACCTGGAGCCGCGCTGGGGCTACGGTCTCTACGGCCCGAACGTGCAGGGCTGGGACTACCACCCGCCCACGCACTGCAACCCGGGCGAGACGTTTCTCTTCAAGGTGTTCCACGCGCTGTACAACGGCAAGAAGTGGGAGGAGACGCTGCTCGTGGTCACGTTCGACGAGCACGGAGGCACGTTCGACCACGTCCCGCCGCTGGCGAAGGCGATCAACCCGGACGGCCGCATCGGCGAATACGGCTTCGACTTCACGCGCTTCGGCGCCCGCGTGCCCACGATTCTCATCTCGCCGTTCGTCAAGCGGAACACGGTGTTCCGCGCACCCGCGGGCAGCAAGTACCCGTTCGATCACACGTCGCTGATCAAGACCTTCCTGATGTGGGCCGGCGTCGATCCGAACGATCCGACCCTGGAACTGGGCCGCCGCATGCCGGCAGCGCCGACGTTCGAAGGCGTGCTGTCGAAGACGATCGTGAACGACGACAAGCTGCTGGACCTGGTGCCGCCGCCGGAGCCGTCGTACGACACGGAGATGATGCCGGGCACGAATCTCCCCGGACCGTACAGCGGGGAGCCGCTGAACGCGCTGTTCGAAGGGATCCCGTTCGCGAGCGTCCGGGCCATTCTGGCGAACAATCGTTCGCTGGTGGGGATCATGGAGTGGATCGAGCGCTATCTCGCTGATCCGCAAGCATTTGAGGCGGCGCTGGAAAAAGACGAAGCGCCGGTGCTGTAGAAAGGCTTCCCGGGAGGCTTTTTATCCTCATCACGAGGATAAAAAGCCTCAGTTTGACAAATACGATCTTGTGAAAAAGGCTTTTTTTCCTCATCGTGAGGAAAAAAGCCTGGGCACGAGGATTCGTTTCCTCACGACGAGGATCGAAAGGTTCCCGCGGAGGCTTTTTTACCTGGCGGCGTGCCTTCGCGACGGCGCGCGCAAGATTACGAACAACGCGCTGTCGTTTGCAGAGGTCAATGTGGCGTGTACGGTCCCGCCGCGCAGGGTAAATTCGATCGCGAACGTGTCGAGGCACACGTCCTCGCGTTGCGACACGGCGCCGCGTGGCGTCACGTTGAAGACCTGCACGTCGTTGCGCCCGATGGCCACGTCGAACGTGCCGTCCGGACGCGGCTCCGCGGCCACACCGAAGCCGGCGTTGATCGTCACCAGCACGTCCACGCCGGTGTCGGGGAAGAACGCGTGCAGGTCCGCGGTGTCCATCCACACCACCATCACCGTGTCGCCGGCCACGACGTCGCGCACGAACGCGCTGTACGAGATGGCGAACGAGCGCGTGCGGCCGGCGTCGCGCATGGTGAGCAGCGCGGAGCCGCCGCTGCGATCGATCCACACGGCGGCGGGACCATCGGCGGTCATCACGGCGTCGACGAGCGATGCGTGCGCATCCGGCAGCGACAGCTCGCGCGTGATCGCGCTCCCTCGCACCTCGGTCTTCCACAACGCGGCGTTCTCGATCGAGAAGACCGTGACGGCGTTGCCGTCCGAGGCGACGGCGACGTCGGAGATCAAGCCGGTTTCGCTGAGCGTGAGCGGCGGCGTGGCGCGCCCGCTCGAATCGATGCGCGCCAGGTGCACCGAGCCGTGCAGGAAGTCACCGTTTGCATGCTCCGTCCAGACCACGGCGCTACCGCTGCCGTCCGGCGCCGCGTCGAGCATGCCCAGCGCCGCGCCGGGCGTGGAGAGGGCGATCGGCGCGTGCGCGGCGCTGCCTTCCAGGTGCGTGACGAAGAGCTGATCTGCGCGCTCGTACGGATGCGGCTCTTCCCAGTACACATCGCGTCCGCGCGCCGTGGGGACCAGCGCGCGCGACCACTGCGGCGCGACGTCGCGCGACACCAGTTCCGTCGGCTGCAGCGCGTTCGAGCCCGGCTCGATGATGAACGAGGCCACGGCGCCGCAGCGCTCTCCGATCAACGACACCACGCCTTCGCTCGTCAGCGCCGCGGCGTGCAGAAGTCCGTCGCGATCGGCGATGACGCCGCCGCCGATGCGCGTGCCGCGCACGACGTTGCCGTCGTTCCAGAGAATCACGTCACCCGCGACGGCGATGCGCTTCACTTCGCTCGACGCGCTGGCCAGCGTGACCGGCGCGCCGTCGAATCGCATCATCCCGATCGTCCCCGCATGCCATGCGACGAAGCCCTCGCCGAGGACGGCCACGGCGCCGGACGGAATGGGCAGCGTGCGCCGCGACCCGTTCGCGATCAGCTCCAAGCCGGCTGCCGTCTCGATGACGATCGCCGATGCGGTCGCGTCCACGAGCCGCGCGTTCAGCGCGATGGTGACGCGCTCCTCCGACCCGATGCGCGCCGACTTCACCGCGCCGTGATCCTCGTAGATCACGAAAAAGTCCGAGCCGTCCCAGACCGCGCGCGCCGGATGCGCGATC
>DATLBM010000584.1:0-10957 GCA_035526885.1 Thermoanaerobaculia bacterium
CGATCGCGCCCGCGGCGTTCCACTGCGCGACAAGGTTCGATGCGGCTTCGATGGATGTGACATCCATCGCGCGGCGGATGGTCTCGCCGCCGAGAGTGCCTTGCACCCAGATCGGGCAGGGACAGCGGCGGTAGGAACGGGAGGTATGGGAGCAGGACTTGAGGTGACGGCGGTAGATTTGTAGCATCGCACTCTCCGTTCTAAATCGAAGAGTACGTATTAGGTACACCACCGAAACGCTGGATTCTCTCGATTTGCTAAACCACGCTGGAGCAGTAGTTTAGGTCGTGAAAATCATTGGTGGAGGCGGCGGGAGTCGAACCCGCGTCCGAAAACAGTGGCAGCCTGGCTACTACATGCTTGTCTCTCCGCTTGATCTCATTCGTGTCTTGTCCGGAGAGCGGGAACCGGACACGAACCAGCCCCTTGATTTCGCGGCGCGCGCTTAGGCGTTGCGCGCGTCGCTAGCTCACATCATGACGCTCGGCTCCTCCACCGTGAGCAGGTGGCGGACGAGCGCTCGTGGGTTTTTAGGCCGCGAGGGCGAAATCGTTATTCGCGTTTATGTTTTTCGATCGGTTTAACGAGGTGACCGAGCTCGGCATGCAACCATGACCCCGACAATTCCCGTCGAAGCCGGTGCGCCCCCAGGTTGTCAACGAACTGCGCATCAAAACGGGAACGGTGCTGGCAGAATTTCGGCCTCATGTTCGAAGACATCGTCCGCGCCGCCTTCGCCGAAGACCTGCCCGACATCACCAGCGAATCCATCTTCGCGCCCGAAGACCGCGGCTCCGCGCGCTTTCTCGTGAAAGGGGAGGGCGTCATCGCCGGACTGGCCGTCGTCCAGACCGTGTTCGGGTTGCTCGATGAAAAGGCGGAGATCCAACTGAAGAGCAAGGACGGCGATCGCGTGAAGCCGGGAGACATCGTCGCCGAAGTGAGCGCGTCCGTGATCGCGCTGCTCAGCGGCGAGCGCACCGCGCTCAATTTCATGCAGCGCGCCTCCGGCATCGCCACCATGACGCGGAGATACGTCGACGCAGTCGAGGGCACGAAGGCCAGGATTCACGACACGCGCAAGACCGCGCCGGGCTTGCGCGAGCTCGACAAGTACGCCGTGCGCGCGGGCGGCGGCGAGAACCATCGCATCGGTTTGCACGACATGTTTCTCGTGAAGAACAACCACATCGACCGGGCCGGATCGATCACCGCCGCCGTCGAGCGCATCCGCGCGCGGAAGATGCCGCAGCCGGTGATGGTCGAGGTCCGCAACATGAAGGAGCTCGACGAAGCGCTCGCCCTCAGCCCGGACTTCATCCTGCTCGACAACATGAATCCCGATCAGCTGTCCGAGGCCGTGCGGCGCACGAACGGACGCGTGGCGCTCGAGGCCAGCGGCGGCATCACGCTCGATACCGTACGGGCCGTCGCGGAAACGGGAGTGGAACGCATCTCCGTGGGAGCGCTCACGCACAGCGTCACCGCGCTCGACATTTCCATGAGGATCGCCGTAGGCCGATAGCGCGCGTGGCCCTTTCCTTGCGTGCACGAGCGGCCGGAACCATGTCCGACTTCACCATTGCCATCGTCGACGACGACGCCGCCATTCGCCGCCTGGTGCGGCTTTTCCTGCGTCGCGCGGGATTCGACACGATCGAGTACGCGGCCGGAGACGAGGCGCGCGCGGCGCTGCATTCCGAATTCTGGGATCTGGCCATTCTGGACCGCCGGCTGCCGGACATGGACGGGGTGATCCTCGCCCAGGAGCTGAAGGCCAACCCCGCTTTCCGCACGCGCTACATCATCATGCTCACCGGCGAGGACGAGCAGGAAGACAAGGTGGAGGGACTGGAGCTCGGCGCGGACGACTACATCACCAAGCCGTTCCAGTATCCCGAGCTGCTGGCGCGCATCCGGGCCGGCAAGCGCATCGTCGATCTGCAGAAGGAGCTGCTGGAGACGAACAAGCGCCTGGAGCTCCTCTCCATCACCGACGGACTGACCAAGCTGCACAACCATCGCTATTTTCAGGACGAGCTGGCGCGCGCGTTCGAGGAGGCGCAGCGCTATCAGCGCCCGCTCTCGCTGGCCATGATCGACATCGACTTCTTCAAGAAGATCAACGATACGTACGGCCACGCGGTGGGCGACGACGTGCTGCGGAACGCGGCCAGCCTCTATCGCCACTCGGTGCGCAGCACGGACCTGGTGGCCCGCTACGGCGGCGAGGAGTTCGTGGTGATGATGCCCGAGACGTCGCTGCAGGACGCCATCAGTTTCGCCGAGAAGATCCGCCATCTCCTGGAAGTGACGCCGCTGGAGACGCAGGCCGGACCGGTATCCGCCACGATCAGCATCGGCGTGGCCAGCGTCCCGCACTCGCGCATTCACTCCGCAAAGGAGTTGATCGTCGCCGCCGACAAGGCCCTCTACCGCGCCAAGCGCGGCGGAAGGAACCAGGTGGAGGCGGAGAAGCGTCGCGACCCGTCGCGGCCGGCGCGGCAGCCTGCGGCTTAGGGGACGACGGGAGGCCTCCGGCGGCCGGGGCCGCGGGCCCCGGACCCCGCTGACAGGCCAAGCCTCCGCCACGGAGTTCGTTGATTTCGCGCAGACGTGTCGCGGAGGCTTGGCCTGCCAGACGGGTCCGGGCCCGTGGCCCGGCCGCCGGAGGCCCCTCGTCGTCCCCGAAGCTACTGCAGCTCGCGCGCAGCGCGGTCGATCTCGCCGCGCAGGTTCAGCACGTACTGCTGGATCTTTTCTTCCTGCGTCGCGCCGCCTCCGGCCATCGACTCCACGACCTTCTCCAGTTCCGCGGCGTCGGTGGAGATGCGTTGATAGCCGTAGCTGCCGCCGGAGCCTTTGAGCTGGTGGGCGAGGTAGGCCAGGCGGTCCAGCGACTCGCGTTCCGCCAGGCGGTCCAGCGCCGCCTGCATCTCCGTGACTTTCTCGAGCGCCTCGTCGAGGAACTCGCGCTTCAGTTCATTCAGTTCTTCATCCACCACCATCGGAGCTCCCACGCCGGCGCAGCGTTGCACGCGGTATGCCGCGGGCAGCGGCTATGATTTCACGTCAATGACCGAAACGCTCGTCGTGCCGCGTGCGCCCTTCGACATGGAGGAGCCGTGGTCGACGCCGCCGAATAGCAGCTCCGTGCGGCTCAGGCGCGCCACCGACGCCGCGGCGCCGCGCCTCTCCACGAGCATCGCCGCGTGGTACGACGATCAGTGCGTGTCCTTTCTGTTCTCGGCGGCCGACGACTACATTCACGCGACCCTGCACGAGCGCGATGCGCCGCTGTACGACGAGGACGTCGTCGAGATCTTCATCACCCCCAATGCGCTGACGCGCTACTACGAATTCGAAGTGAGCCCGCACGGCGCCATCTTCGACGCCATCATCGACTCTCCCCACGGCGTGCGCGAGACCATGCACGCCGACAAGGCCTGGAACTGTCCCGGCCTCGTGGCCGCGGTGCGCAAGATCATCGAGTCCAACGGCGCGATGTCCATCGACACGCTGATCCGCATCCCCTTCGCCTCCCTCGGGACCAGGGTGCCCGACGATGGAGAGCAGTGGCGGGCGAACTTCTTCAGGATCGATCGCCATCCCGGCGAGGGCGACGAGTACACCGCGTGGCAGCCCACCATGAAGAATCCCCCTGATTTTCACGTCGCGGCAGCGTTCGGCATTCTCGAGTTCCGAAAATGACGGCAGAGTGATTGCACGGCGCCGACCTCAGCATGCGACGGCTCCTGGTTCTCCCGCTTCTCGTTCTCTCCGTTCCTCTTCTGGCCCAGGGCGTCTGGGGTGAGCGCGGCGCCACGCGCGCGTTCGCAGTCAACGGCAACTTTCTCTACGCCGCCGACGGCCGCGGCGTCTCCGCGTACGACACTCGCGGCGCCATCACCCGCATCGACGTCGAAGCGGACGGCGATGAAACGTTCGACATCGCCATGATGGGCGCGAGCGACGTCGTCGTGGCCACCAACACGGGCGTCGAACGGTTTGCGGTGAACGGCAGCGGCACGCTGGACCGGCTGAGCTGGATCGAGATGCCGTCGCGCGTGACGAAGATCGCCGCGAACGCGACCTACGCCGCCGCGGTCAACGAGAAAATCCTGACCATCCTCCAGCGCGACGGCAACGATCTGAAGATCGCGCGGCGCATCACGTATCCCGATCCCATCAACGCCGTGGCCTTCGTCGGTCAGTATCTTTACGTTTCCGTGGCCGAGCAGCCGCTGCGCATTTATCTGCCGCCCGCGGCCAATCCGCTGCGGCTCGTGTCGAACGTCGACGCGCTGGACATGGACGCCGCGAACGGCGTGCTGTGGGCCGTCTCCGAGACCGACGCGCTGGTGGGTCTCGATGTTTCCGATCCCTCCAATCCGCACGTCGTCGGATCGGCGGGATTGAACGAGTTGCGTCTGCGCGGCGTGGCCGCGGCGGGCAATCGCGTGTTCGCGTTCGAGTATCCGGACGTGCTGCACGTCTTCGACGTGAGCAATCCCGCGGCGCCGCGCATGATCGACACGCGCGAGGAGTGGGTGGGTACGCTGGCCGCGACGTCCACGCGGCTCTTCGTCGCGGGCTCGGTGTTTCAGGAGTCCCGGCTGAAGTTCGATCCCGGCTACCTTCCGCGCGAGACCGGCAAGCCCGTGCGCGCGTTCGACGTGAACACGATGGCGCTGGCCGCGGAGTTCACCGATCTCGCCGGTCCCGTGAGCGGCGTCTGGACCGACGGCTCCGTCGCGTACGTCGTCGATCCGCCGCTGCTGCGCGTGCTCGACGTCTCGAAGACCAGCGAGCCGCGCGAGGTCTACTCGCTCACCGTTCCCAATCTGCAGGACCACATCCGCGTCAAGAACAACATCGCCATCATCTACGGCCGCGCCTTCGTCAACTTCCTCGACGTCTCCATTCCCCTCCGCCCTCGCTACCTCGGCACGTGGGACGCGCAGGGCTTCCCGCACAGCGCCGCAGCCATTCTCCGCTCGCGGCTGATCGAGGCCAATGAGCACAGCGGGATGCACGTCGTCGACATCAGCGACATCAATCATCCGGTGCAGATCGGCGGGCGCAAGTGGCACTACAGCGACATCGCCGCCGGCGACGACGCCGCGTACGCGATCCAGCACGATCTGATGCTCGTCGTCGAGATCGCGAACGAGCAGAAAGTCGTCGATCGCGGCGAGATCAACATCCAGTACGCGCAGGTCGACACGTCGCCGCCGAACGCCTCCCAGCCGCCGCTGCTGCTCGTGCGCGGCGATGAGGGTCTGCGCCTCTACTCCATCGCCGGCGAGGAGCGTTTCGCGCCGCGCGAGCTCGAGTTCTTCGCCATGACGGGGCTGGATCGCTTCGCCACCGGCGACGGTACCGCCTACATCGCGAAGGACGGACGGCTGAACTTCATCGACCTGACGCAGAAGATGTTTCTGCAGCCCACCGATTGGATCGTCACGTCGCCGCTGCAGATGTCGGTCGCCGGCAACAAGGTCGTGGTCGCCGATCGCTACTCCGTTCGAGTTTACGGACCCGACACCGCTCCGCCACCGCCTGTTCCGGCAAAGCGGCGGTCCTCGCGTAAATAGCGGAATCAAACGCACATTTTCTGATTTGTAAATGGCGTTCCCGCGGCTTCGGTCTAGAGTGACCTCGGCCGTTGGGAACCCTTTGTCTGATGACGCATCGAGTCTCTGGAATTCTTGCCGCAATCTGGATCGCCGCCGCTGCCTTCGTCTACGCTGACGAGCAGAAGTGCCCCGGGACTGCCCGCGAGTGCGAGCAGCAGATCCGGCAGTTCATGAGCGGACGCCGTTTTCTGGGCGCCACCATCAAGGCCCAGAAGACCGGACTGGTGATCGAGTCCGTCAGTCCGAACGGGCCCGCCGAGCGCGCGGGGCTGCAGTCCGGCGACCGTCTGATCGCGTGCAACTTCAAGTCGCTGACTGCCGCGACGCCGAGGGATTTCAAGCAGATCCTCGCGGACGCGCGGCAGAGCGGGATGTTGCGCATCATCGTGTGGCGGCGCGGCTCGTACAAAACGTACGTGACCCGGCTCGAGCCCTACACCAAAGAGCAGATCGACAAGATCATCGCCCAGCACCTGTCCCAGAGCCACACTTCTTCGGCGGGCGCGCATCGGTGATTTGGTTGTTCCCTGGAGGCCAATGTTCGACGCGATCCTCTCGAAGTTGAGGGTTGCCTCCCACCGCGGAGGACGGCCGGACCGCGTCTCCATTCTCCTGCCCTTCGTGCTCATCTCCATCGGCCTCGGCGTCCTGGCCTGGCGTTCGTACAACCTCTCCGTGCGTACCGAGGAAGGCGCGAAAGAGCTGGCCGTGCAGTACGCGCGGTATGCCTCCGAGATCACGGCCAGCCGCGTCGACGCCGCCGCGCGCGCCGAGATGGCCGCGGTCTCCGATGAATGGCAGCAGCTCGAGCGCCGTCTGGCCGATCCCACGTTCGCCGCGCTGAAGGACTGGATCACGCAGCACGAGTGGATCACGTCCGCGATCTACCTTCCCGACTTCGATCCCGCCAGCTCGATCTACGCGCAGGAAGCGCGCGGCGCGAAGGATGCGCCCGAGGTGACGCGGGAGTTCTTCACGTCGAGCGGGAGCATCAAGTACACGTTCGATCCGCGGCGGCTGCTGGCCGTGCATGGCGTGCTGGCGGCGCTGAAACAGCAGCCGCCCAAGACCACCGGCCCGATGCCGATCCGTCGCTCCGCCGATCTCGCGCTGGTGACCGGCGTCCCGGCGGGCGCGCGCAAGCTCGAGGACGGCTATTCGTTCGTGACGCCGCTGGCGGCGCCGCTGGACAACTTCGGCATCCGTTCCGTCGTGCGCACCTCGTACGTCGAAGGCTCCTCGGGCTGGGAAAACCAGCGCACCATGAGCCTCTGGGTGAGCCTCCTCGCACTCGTGCTCCTCGGCATCGGGGCCGCGCTCGCGCTGCGCGGCATCAACAAGGAAGCGGAGACGATGAAGCTGCGCGGCGCGCTCATCGCGAACGTCTCGCACGAGCTGCGCACGCCGCTGGCGATGATCCGCCTCGGCGCCGAGACGCTCAAGCGCGGCAAGGTCAAAGACAAAGACCGCGCGGAGATCGAGGACCAGATCCTGCGCGAGGTGCTGCTGCTCTCGCATCTCGTGGAGAACGTGCTCGACGTCGCGCGCATCCAGAACAACAGCGAGCGCTCGGTGGCGTTCACGCCCGTGCATCCGCGCGATCTCATTCGCAACCTCCTGACCACGTACGAGTCGTGGATCCGCAGCAAGGGCTTCACGACCGAAGTCGAGATCGACGACAGAGTCGGCGAGCAGATGTGGGATCGCGACGCCGTGTCGCGCGCACTGCTGAACCTCATCGACAACGCCATCAAGTACTCGGCGGACGACAAGCACATCGAAGTCGCGCTGCGGCAGAACGACGAGCACGTGATCATCGAGGTGCACGATCACGGCATCGGCATCTCCACCGTCGATCAGGCGCGCATCTTCGATCCGTACTTTCGCGCGCAGTTCTCCGACACGATTTCCCGCCGCGGCGCGGGCCTCGGACTCACGCTCGTGCAGCAGATTCTCGCCTCGCACGGCGGACGGGTCGAGGTCGAATCCGAGGCGGGCAATGGTTCCACGTTCCGGCTCCTGTTCCCGCGTGCGCTCGAAGGGAATGCGGCGTCCCTTCCGGCCCTGGGTGCGCCGCACGAGGCCTTTTAGAAACTTTTCGACCATTCGACCGTATGAGGCGTTATGACGCGAATTCTGATCGTTGAGGACGAGGCCGGGCTGCGCCAGGGTCTCGAGATCAACCTCCGCCACGAGAACTACGACACGGTCACGGCCGGCGACGGCGAGGAGGCCATCCGCCTCTTTCACTCCGAATCGCCGGACCTGGTCCTGCTCGATTTGATGCTGCCGAAGAAGAGCGGCTTCGAGGTGCTCGACCACATCCGCAAGATCTCGAAGGTGCCGGTGATCCTCCTCACCGCGCGCGGCCAGGAGACCGACAAGGTGCGCGGACTCCGCGGCGGCGCCGACGACTACGTGACCAAGCCTTTCGGCGTGCAGGAGCTGTTCGCGCGCATCGACGCGGTCATGCGCCGCAGCGAAGTGGCCACGGCGGGCGCGAAGACGATCTGCGAGGACTCGCTGATCAAGCTCGATCCCGCGACGCGCGAGGCCTCGGCGAACGATCAGAAGCTCAAGCTCTCGCCGAAAGAGTTCGACCTGCTGATGTATCTCTTCAAGAACAAGGAGCGCGTGGTGCCGCGCGACGAGCTGCTGTCGCGCGTGTGGAACTACCGCGTCGATCTCAATCTCAACAGCCGCACGGTGGACACCCACGTGACGCGCCTGCGCCGCAAGCTGCAGAAGGCGGTGGGCACGGACGCGGCGGTGATCGTGGCGGTGGCCAAGATCGGCTACCGCTATTTGGGCGCGGCCAGCGGCGCGGCCGTGGCGCACTAGGACCTATACGACCGATAGGACCCATAGGACCTATAATTCTCCGGACCCGGCGTCTCCCGCCGGGTCTTTTCGTTGAAAGGAGCAGTCATGCAGCACGGCAAGATCTACGACAGCGTCACGGAGCTCATCGGAAACACGCCCATGGTCCGGCTCAACCGCGTGGTGCCTGACGGCATCGCCGAGGTGGTAGTCAAGCTGGAGTCGTTCAATCCGCTTTCCTCGGTGAAGGATCGCATCGCCATCTCCATGGTCGAGGATGCGGAGCAGCGCGGCGAGCTGCGTCCCGGCTCGACCATCGTCGAGGCCACCAGCGGCAACACCGGCATCGGACTGGCGTTCGTGGCCGCGGCGAAAGGGTATCGCTGCGCGTTGGTCATGCCCGACTCCATGTCCGTCGAGCGCCGGAAGCTCCTCCAGGCCCTCGGCGCGGAGCTCTTCCTCACGCCCGCGCCGCTGGGCATCAAGGAAGCGCAGCGCGTGGCCGGCGAGTACGCGGAGAGAACGCCGGGCGCGTGGCTCTCGCGGCAGTTCGACAATCCCGCCAACGTGAAGATCCATCGTGAGACGACGGCGCGCGAGATCCTGCGCGACGCCGGCGGCAAAGTGGACGGCTTCGTCGCAGGCGTGGGCACCGGCGGCACCGTGTCCGGCGTCGGCGAGGTGCTGAAGAAGGAAGTGCCGGGCGTGATCGTCGGCTCCGTCGAGCCGGTCGAGTCGCCGGTGCTGAAAGGCGGCGCGCACAGCCCCCACAAGATTCAGGGAATCGGCGCGGGGATCATCCCGTCGATCTATCGCGCCGACGTCGTGGATCGCATCTACGACTGCACGTACGACGACGCGGTGAGCTACTCGCGGCGCCTGGCGAAAGAGGAAGGCATCTTCGTCGGCATCTCGTCGGGCGCGGTGACGTGGGCCGCGGTCGAGCTGGCGAAAGAGCTCGGACCCGGCAAGCGCGTCGTGGCGGTGCTGGCCTCGACGGGCGAGCGCTATCTCTCGACGCCGCTCTTCGAGTTCACGGATCTCGTCAATCAGCCGGCCACGACGCCGGCCATGCTGGCCGAGCAGCAGGCCGCAGCGGCGGCCGCGGCTCAGAAGTGAGGCATTCGCATTTCGCCTGGCTGGCCGCGGCGACGCACGTCGTCGCCTCGGCCGCCATGCTCCTGCTGCTGCGCCGCGGACTGCCCGGATTCGCGGAGGAGGAGCGGCTGGCTTACATCGCCTCGCATCGCGCCGCGTGGATGTGCGGCTGGTTTCTCTGGCAGCTCGCGGCGGTGTCGCTGATCGCGTTCTACGCCACGCTGGCGATGCGATTCAACGGAGTTTTGTCGATCACCGCGATGTGTGCCGCGGCCGCCGGCATCTCGATGGACATCGCCTGCGAGTCGCGCTACATGGCCGTGCTCCCGCAACTGCGCGGCGATGACTTCGCGCGGCTCGATCGCGAGCTGGAAGTGCTCATCGGCTACGGCGCGAACGGCTTGTACACGCTCGCGCTGATCCTGCTCGTCGTCGCCGGATGGCGCGTGCTGCCGAAGGCCGCGCTGGCGCTGGCGGGCCCGGTGTCCGCCTCCGGCGTGGCGCTGGCACTGGCGTCGCTGCAAGGCAGCGCGCGGCTGGAGATCATCACTTCGGCGATTCTCTTTCCGCTCTTCACGCTCTGGCTGGTGGTGATCGCGCTGTGGATGCGAAAAAGCGAGTCGTCGTAGCGGGCGCGCGCGGCGTCTTCGGGTCGCTGCTCGTCGACGAGCTGCGCGGCGCGTACGACGTCGTGGCCACGACGCGCGACACGCTCGACCTTCGCGACGTCGGCGCCGTTGCCAATGCCGCGAGAGGCGCGTTCGCGTTCGCCTGCTGCGCCGGCCCGTTTCAGCAACTCGACCGCCGCATCGTGCGTGCGGTGGTGAACGAAGGCGCGCACTGGCTGGACATCGCGGACGACGCGAAGTGGTTTTTCGATCTGATCGATGATGCTGATCTCGACGCGATCGCGCGCGAGCGCAACGTCGTGGTCATGCCCGGACTCTCCTCGCTCCCGGCGATCTCCTGCGCGCTCGTGCACAAGCTGGAAGCGAAGCGCGCGGAGATCACGCTCTTCATCGGCAACGACAACCGCAAAGGCGCAGGCGCGATCGCAAGCGGTGCGGCTTTGAACGCTCCCGATCGCGAGCTGCTGCGACGCGAAGGGATCGACGCCACCGTTCGCGCAAAATTCGAGTTGCCCGGCGCGAAAGTCGCGATGCGCGCGCTGAGCGCGCTGCCCCTGAACGCGCGTGTGAGAGTGGCGAAGACGCTGTCGAAGCTCATCCCGCGCTTCGGCAGATCCGGCGGCTACGTGGAAGTGAACGGCGTGCGCATCGAAGGCGGGCAGCGCATGGCCATCCTGCCCCTCGTCTTCGCGCTTGAACACTTGGACAAACGTGGCGACGGGCTTCAGCCCGTCGCAATATCGACATCGCGACGGGCTGAAGCCCGTCGCC
>DATLBM010000585.1:0-5367 GCA_035526885.1 Thermoanaerobaculia bacterium
CGCGACGCTGACCGCGACCGCGAGCGGCACCACCCCCTTCACCTATCAGTGGTATGAAGGACCGTCCGGCAGCACGACGCTTCCCATCAGCGGCGCGACGAACAGCACCTACACCACGCCACCCATCACCACCACCAAGCAGTATTGGGTGAAAGTCGGGAACTCCTGCCCGTCTTTCGCGGCCAGCAACGCCGTCACCGTGTCGCCGATCTCGTGCGAGGCGCCCGTCATCACCTCGCAGCCCGCCAGCCAGAACGTCGCGCCCAACGGCTCCGCCAATCTGCACGCCGCGGCCAACGGCTCGCTGCCGTTCACCTGGCAGTGGTATCGCGGCAGCCCCGGCAACTGGACGCCGGTCGGCACCAACAGCGCCGACTACAACACCGGTCCGCTCACCGCCACGACCAGCTTCTACGTCAAGGTGACCAACTCCTGCGGCTCGCAGGACAGCAACGTCGCCACGATCACCGTCGGCACCGCGTGCACGGCGCCGGCGTTCGCCGCGCAGCCGACCAATCTCAGCGTGCCGCTGGGAGAAGGCACGACGCTCAACGTGATCGCCACCGGTACGGCGCCGGTCACTTTCCAGTGGTACCGCGGCACCCCGCCGGACGACACGCAGCCGATCGGCGGCGCCACCACGACGACTTACGCCGCCGGCCCGTTCACCACCGCCGGCACGTATCGCTACTTCGTGCGCGCCACGAACTCGTGCGGCAGCGTCAACAGCCTGCCGATCGTCATCACCGTGGCCTGCCCGACCATCGCCGTGCCGCTGATCTCCGCGCCGGCGCTGACGCACTACAGCACGCCGTACAACGTCGCCTGGACCGGAAATCTCACCGCCACGTCGTCGTTCGAGCTGCAGGAAGCCACCGACGCCGCGTTCACCCAGAACGTCAGGACCTTCACCGTCACCGGCGCGCTGCTCAAGCAGATTCCCGCGCACAACGAAGTGACGACCGAGACGCGCTTCTACTATCGCGTGCGCGCCGTGAACGCGTGCACCAGCCAGCCCACCGCGTACTCCGCGACCGCGAGCACCGTCGTGCAGCCGCCGCTTCCCGCAAACAGCACCGACTTCGCGATCAGCGTGCCCGTGGGCGCGACGAACACGTTCGTGCAGATGATGCTCGTGCCCGGCTTCGGCGACACCGCGAAGAACGGCAACACCTTCGCCATCTCCATCGACGTGCCGTGGATGACGGTCTTCCCCGCCAGCGGCGCGCTGTCGGCGGGCGGCACGACCGTTCAGCTGACGATCAATCCCGCGCTGCTGGAAGTGGGATCGACCACCGCGACCATCGCCATCACGCGCACGCCCGGCGCGTCCTCGAAGACCTCGAGCAATGACGGACCGTCCACCATCTTCTCGCCGTTCTCCGTCACGATGGTCACGCCCGTCTCGCCCGATCCGCGCGACAGCAATCCGCCTCCGGGCACGATGATCATCCCCGCCGTCGCGCACGCGCAGGGCATCGGCAGCCCGTTCCGTTCCGACGTGCGCCTGGCCAACGTCTCGTTCCAGGACATCGACTACGAGATCACGTTCACGCCGTCGCAGACCGACGGCACGGTGGAAGGCAAGAAGACGACGCTCACCGTCGCCGCGGGCGATACGGTGGCCTTCGACGACATCGTGAAGTCGTGGTACGGCGCCGGCGTCCTCGGCGAGAGCGGTCTGGGCACGATCGAGATCCGCCCGCTGAACGCGCCCACCGCCACGAGCACGTTCGCCTCCAGCCGCACCTACGCCCTGGACGCCGGCGGCACCCTGGGCCAGTTCATCCCCGCCCTGCGCCTCGACCAGTTCGTACGCGACATCAATCAGGACTCCCTCGGCAGGATCTCGCTGCAGCAGGTCGCCAACAACCAGTTCTACCGGACCAATCTCGGCTTCGTGGAAGGCTCCGGCGTTCCGGCGACGTTCCGGGCACGCCTCTTCGACGGGAACGGCAACGTGCTGCAGAGCATCACCCGCGAGCTCGCAGCGTTTGGACAGCTGCAGCAGAACATGACCGCGCTCTTCGGCGATCTCGCGCTCGAAGACGGACGCGTCGAAGTGGAAACGATCTCGCAGGGCGGATTGGTCAGCGCGTACGCCTCGGTGCTGAACAACCGCACCAACGATCCGCTGATGGTCTTCCCCGTGCAGCCGGCGCGCTTCACGTCCCCGCGCTACGTGCTCGCGGGCATTGCGGAGTTCGTGGCGCCGGACGGCCGCAACTTCCACAGCGACATGCGCATGTACAACGCCGGCAACACGCCGGTGACCGTGACGCTCTGGTACTACGATCGCGGCCAGTCCGAGCCCGGCCAGCCGCCGCGACAGGTCACGCTCGCGCCGGGACAGGTCAAGTCGTACAACGACGTCCTGCCGGCGCTGTGGCCGGGTCTGGCCGGCGGCGGATCGATCGTCGCCACCGCGCCGCCCGATTCCTCACTCGTCCTCACCGCGCAGACCTACAGCCGCCAGCCCGACGGCGGCACGAAAGGACAGTTCATTCCCGGCGTCACGTCCCGCGAGGCCACAGGGCGCGGGCAGCGCGCGTTGGAAGTGCTGCAGCTCGAGCAGTCCGCGCAGTACCGCTCGAACGTGGGCGTGGTCGAAGTGACGGGCCAGCCCGCGACGATCGAGATCGGCCTCTTCGAGCCCGATACGAAGGCGTCCGCATTCGTGCAGTGGGACTTGAAAGCAAACGAATACATCCAGTTCGATCGCATCCTCGAAGCGATGGGCCACCTCGGCACCGTCTACAACGGCCGCGTGAGCATCCGCGTGGTGGGCGGCGAAGGCCGCGTCTACGCCTACGGCTCGACGGTGGACAACCGCACGGAAGATCCGACGTACGTGCCCGCGCAGTGAGGTAAACAACGTCAAACGTAGGACGGGCTTCAGCCCGTCCCCCACGTGGGTGGGCGGGCTGAAGCCCGCCCTACGTCACGTACCACCACGTGTCCACTCCGGTCGTCGCCCTGACGACCGGATAGTCCACACCTTGACGAACCTCGTCGAGCACCGCGCGCTTCGACTCGCCGCTCACCAGCACCATGCGCTGCTTCGCGGCGCGGATCACGGGAAGCGTCAGCGTCACGCGCCACTGCGCTAACCGCGGCACGTACACCTCGCTGGCCACGCGATCTTCGACGTCGAGCACCGCAGTGCCGGGAAACAACGACGCCGTGTGTCCATCGTCGCCGCAGCCGAGGAGGACGAGGTCGAGCTGATCGAGGTTCCACTTCGATTCGAAGTCGCGCGCCGCAGAAGCCGCATCGGGCAGCGAAGTATCAAACGCCAGCCACCGCGACGGAATCCCGCGCGCGAACAGCGTCCGCTCGATCATCGCCGCGTTCGACTGCGGATCGTCGTGCGGCACGAACCGCTCGTCGAGCAGCACCCAGTCGACGTCCGAAGGCAGCGACGGCGCGAGAATCTCGTACAAGCGTTTCGGCGTCGAGCCGCCCGTGAGTGCGATCGACTTCGCGCCGCTTTGCAAAATCGCGCGCGCCGCGGCCTGCGACAGATCCTCGTAGCTCTCGAAGACCCGCTGGTTCATGACGCCAGCCGCCGCGCGATGCGGAGCGACTTGAGATACACGCGATCCGCCTCCGGACGCTTCAGCAGGCGCACGATCAGGTCCTCCGGCTTGCGCGCCAGCGAGCGCGTCACGCAGTCCAGAGCCGTCTCGCTGCCATCCGAGTTCGCCACCACCACTCCCCGCTCGCGATCGCCGCGCAGCACCGCGATCGCGAAGTCCGTGAAGTGAATTTCCACGGCGATGATGCCGTCGTCGTTGCCTTCGCTGACGAACTCGTAGCGCAGCTCCTTGCCCGTCTGCGCCTGCAGCCAGGCCACGTACAGCAGCGCCTCGGACCTCGCACCGAACGATGCGTCGCCGCCGCTGTAGACGCGCACGTTGCGGATGTGCTCGAGCCGCGCGCGCATGGCCGGCGGATCGAAGAGCGATGCCGAGGCCGCGCGCCACTCTTCGATGCGCGCCCAGTTCAGGTCCGCGGGCGCGGTGGTCGTGGTCTCCGCGATGCGGGCCACGAGATCGAGCTCGGCCTGTCCCTCGAACTGCGCCGAGTCGTAGATCAGGCGGTCCGCGGGCTCCAGGAGCGTCTCCGCGTACGCGTGCGTCTCGCGCGGCAGATCGCCGATCCACCACACCGCCACGGGCATGTCCGGCAGCAGCAGTGCGCTGACCAGCGGCGGAACGTGATCGACGTGATCGCCCCCGGCCACGATCGACACTTCTTCCGAGCACACCTGGCGTCCGCCTCCGATGAGATGACAGTTCGCCGAGATCCACGACGCGATGCCGGCCTTCCCGTCCGGATCGGCCTCCACGATGATCGTGCGCTGCGGCACCGCGGCGCTGGCCCGCGAGAGGATGTCCGTCGCGTGCGCGTGCTGCTCGGACGACCATGTGTGCGCGACCACGTTCCACAGTGCGGCCTTCGTGACCGCCTTCTCGTCGTCCTTCTTCTCGTTGCGCCACAGTCCCGCGAGCTGTTTCTCGATGGACGCGACGTCGACGCGGATATCGTCGTTCATGACGCCGTCATCCTGAGCCGCGAAGACGAGGACCCCGGTGTCATCCTGGGCCGCCGCAGCGTAGCGAAGGACGGTCGAAGAATCCCCTGCTGGAACGAGCCGACTGCGCCCCACTGCAGAAGGTCCCTCGACTTCGCTCGGGATGACACGATCATGGCCGCCGCCATTTGCGTCCGTCCTTTTCAATGAGCGCGTCCGCGGCTTCCGGCCCCCACGTCCCCGCGGGATACGGATCGGGCTGGCCCTCGCTCTCCCATTTCTTCAGCAGCGGATCGAGCCACGCCCACGCGGTCTCGATCTCATCACGGCGCGCGAACAGCGTCGCGTCGCCGAGCATCGTCTCCAGCAGCAACCTCTCGTACGCCTCGGGCGGCTCCGCCCCGAACGACGTCGCGTAGCGAAACTCCATCGACACCGGCGCCGTGCGCACGTTCGGGCCCGGCAATTTCGAGTCGAACTTCAACGAGATCCCTTCGTCGGGCTGGATGCGGATCGCCAGCACGTTCGCATTCATCTTCAGTCCGAGGCGGCTGAAGAGCGGATACGGCGCGGGGCGGAAGTGGATGGAGATGTCAGTGACGCGTTTCGGCAGGCGTTTGCCCGCGCGGATATAGAAAGGCACGTCCGCCCAGCGCCAGTTGTCGACGAAGACCTTCACCGCGGCGTACGTCTCCGTGCGAGAGTCCGGCCGCACTTTTTCCTCGGCCCGATACGCCGGCGCGTCTTCGCCCAGGACCGAGCCTTCAACGTACTGGCCGCGGACGGCGTCGGTGATCGGACGCAGCGCGCGCAGCACCTTCACCTTCTCG
>DATLBM010000586.1:0-7447 GCA_035526885.1 Thermoanaerobaculia bacterium
GCAGGCCGTCGATCGTACGCTCGTCCATCCGGAGCGCTACAGCGACAAGCTCGCGACCGCGTACCCCGCGCCGGGCACGTGGGCCGCGGCGCCGTTCCCGTCGTCAATCGGGCTGTATCAGCCGGGGCAGGGCTATCCGAAGTTCGATCAGAAGAAAGCGGACGAGTACTACCGCCGCGTGGTCGACAAGGTGACGGGGTTGATCAAAGACACAATCGCGAAGTGGAACGAGGCGGGGCTGTGATCGATCGCGTCTGCGTCTTCTGCGGCTCGAACGCGGGCCGCGATCCTCTCTACGTCGAAGCCGCCCGCAACCTCGGACAGCTCTTCGCGCGCGAAGGCGTCGGCCTCGTGTACGGCGGCGGCAGCGTAGGCCTGATGGGGGAGTTGGCGGACGCGGTGCTCGCCGCAGGCGGCGAAGTGACGGGCGTGATCCCGCACGCGCTGTGGGCCCGGGAGGTCGGCCACCGCGGCCTGACCGACATCCGCATCGTGGACACGATGCACGAGCGCAAAGCGATGATGGCCGACCTCGCCGACGCCTTCATCGCCCTCCCCGGCGGCCTCGGCACACTGGAAGAGATCTTCGAGATCTGGACCTGGGCCCAGCTCGGCCTGCACGCCAAGCCGATGGGCTTCCTCGACGTGAACGGCTTCTACGCCCCCCTGATGCAGTTCCTCGACCGCGCGGCGCGCGAACGCTTCCTCCGCGTGGAGCACCGCGGCATCGCGGTCGTCGAGAGCGACGCGGAGGCGCTCCTGCGTCGCTTTGATGCATGGAAGCCGCCGAAGGTGCAGAAGTGGATCTCGCGGGATGAGACCTAGTAACTCACGCGGTGAAAGTACTCGAACTGCTTTCTCTCTCCCTTCACCACCATCGGAAAGAACTTCGCGCTTTTGAGGGAGTTGGCGTTCTGCTCGGCGAGGGCGGTGTTGCCGGTCGTGTTCTCGAGGATTTCCGTGGATGTGATCTCGCCCTCGGTATTCACCTTCGCGCGGATGTAGATCGCGCCGTGGGCGGAGGGGGCGGAGACCGGCATGGGAATCACTTTGAATTTCGGTTCGGGATTTTCTTCCGCGGCGGTTTTGCCGGCGGCGTCGGTGAGGTCGGCGGCTTTCGCCCAGCCCGAGGCTGCGCCTGAGCGGACCTCCACCCAATCGCCTTTTTCCGCGAGCACCGAAACCGCCTCGCCGTTCGAATAGGTGGCGATCACCTCCGCCGTGTCGTTGGCGGCGGCGCGCACGGGAAGCTCCGGCGCGCCGACGTAGGCCACGCGGATCGGCGAGCGGTTATCGACGGTTTCCGTGACCACGGGCTCTTCCTTGCAGGCAAGGAGCGCGAAGGCGAGGACGAGTGCGGCGCGATGCGTCATGCGCGCGACGATAGCGCATTCATTGCCGTTCGTAGAACACCCTCTCGACGTCGATGCTGCCGCCGAGGGTGATCGGCTCGTCGAGCGGGACGCCCAGGCCGAACGCGCGCGAGGTCGTTGCGTCCTCCGGAGTCCTGCCAGCGCGCGTGATGAGATTCATGAACGCGCCTTCCAGTTTCGCGGTGCGTCCGTTCGCGTAGACCTTCGTGGCGGTGAAGAGCGCGCCGTCGCGACGCAGGTCGCGAAGCGTGAACGCGCCGCGCAGATCCGAGCCCGAGCCGCCGTTGCCGTTGATGCGCAGCGTGAGCTCGGCGCCGTCGACCGCGTACGTGCCGTCGATGTCCTTGCCCGCGTACGCCTCGCCATGCCTCTCGACGAACACGGACTTCGTGAAGCCGCGCTTCACCTTGTGCACGTTCTTCGACTTCGTGAACATGCTCAGGATTTCGGTGACGCGATCCGTCGAAGTGGCGGCGAAAGAAAGGAGGAGGGCCAGCGCGGCGATCGTGGTTCGCATGCACGTGAGACGGCCCAAAGGCAAGATGGTTAGCCGGACACC
The DNA here is from genome assembly GCA_035526885.1 of Thermoanaerobaculia bacterium. Classification (GTDB taxonomy): domain Bacteria; phylum Acidobacteriota; class Thermoanaerobaculia; order Gp7-AA8; family Gp7-AA8; genus QHVT01. The sequence continues at coordinate 1,933 of DATLBM010000586.1, forward strand.
TGTCCGCGGACACCTGTCAACCGGACACTCCTCGCGCGCGCTAACTCGCTGAAAACAAAAAGGCGGTGAGTGGCACCCCGGTTGCGCATAGCACCGCCCGACATGATTCAGGACACCTCCTCGATGGACCGTCCGGTCGTTGCGGCTCGTTCGCCGCGGGCGATCCTCATTGCCGTCATCGCCGTGATCACGATCGCGGTCGTGGCGGCGTTCGTTCCCGGCATCCGCCGGTGGACCAGCGCCGAGCGCTCGATCGATGCCACGACGGTTCGCTTCGCCACCGTCACGCGCGGCGAGCTGCTGCGCGACATCACCGTGCAGGGCCGCGTCGTCTCCGCGCTGCATCCCACGCTCTTCAGCACCGGCCAGGGCATCGTCACGCTGCGCACGAAAGCCGGCGCGCAGGTACGCAAGGGCGACGTGCTGGCCACGATCGAAAGCACCGAGCTGCAGTCCGCCAGCGAGCAGGCGCGCGCGCAGCTGCTCTCCATTCAGGCGGAGCTCGACCGTCAGAAGATCGTCTCGCGGCAGGCCGCGCTGCGTGCTCGTCAACAGGTTGACCTTCTGTCGCTGCGCCGCGACGCGGCCACGCGCGAGCTCGCGCGCAACGAGCGCACCTTCAACGAAGGCCTCTCCAACAAAGCCGATCTCGAGGCCGCGCGCGACGCCTTGCGCATCGCCGAGATGGAGCTGGCCCAGGCCTCCCGCGAGCTCGATCTCTCGAAGGAGACCAACAGCTTCGAAGTGCAGACGCGCGCGCAGCAGGTGATCTCGCAGCAGTCGCGGGCGGCCGATCTCTCCACGCGTGTCGGCGAGCTGACCATCCGCGCTCCGTTCGACGGCATGGTGGCCTCGGTGGCCGTGCAGAACCGCGACGCGGTCGCGCCGTACCAGGCCATTCTCACCGTCGTCAATCTCGATCAGCTGGAGCTGGAGATCGCGCTGCCCGAGGAGTATTCGGGAGAGACGGCCATCGGAACGCCGGCGACGATCGCCTTCAACGGGCGCGAGTACCAGGGACGCGTGACCGCGGTGTCGCCCGAGGTGATCGCGAACCAGGTCGCGGCGACGGTGGCCTTCGTCGAGCAGCCGCAGGCGCTCAAGCAGAACCAGCGCCTCTCCACGCGGCTCGTGTTCGAGTCGAAGAAGAACGTGCTCAAGGTCGCGCGCGGCGCATTCGTCGACGCGGGCGGCGGGCGCACGGCCTGGGTCGTCGACGGCGACGTCGCCAAACGCCGCAAAGTGACGCTCGGCGCGCTCAGCGCCAGCGAAGTGGAAATCGTGAATGGACTGGAAGCAGGCGAGCGGATCGTGGTCTCCGATACGAGCGCCTTTGGAGATGCAAAGACTGTTTTGCTCAGGTGAGGACGAGGACAAAGCACATGCTCGAAATGCACAACATCCGCAAGATCTACCGCACCGTCACGATCGAGACGCACGCGCTCGAAGACTTTTCGCTGGTCGTGAACTCCGGCGAGTTCGTGGCCGTCATGGGGCCGTCCGGATCGGGGAAGACCACCTTCCTCAACGTGGCCGGACTGCTCGACACCTTCGACAGCGGCACGTACACGCTGGACGGAAAAGACGTCAGCCGGCTGTCCGACAGCGAGATGTCGCGCATCCGCAATCGCGCCATCGGCTTCGTGTTCCAGTCGTTCAACCTGATCCCCGACCTGAACATCTTCGACAACGTCGACGTGCCGCTGCGCTATCGCGGTCTCTCCGCGAGCGATCGCAAAGACCGGATCGAGCGCTCGCTGGACATGGTCGGCTTGTCATCGCGGCGCAAGCATCTTCCGTCGCAGCTTTCCGGCGGACAGCAGCAGCGCGTGGCCATCGCGCGCGTGCTGGCCGGCGATCCGAAACTCATCCTCGCGGACGAGCCCACCGGCAATCTCGACTCGCTGATGGCGCGCGAGATCATGGATCTCCTCGACCGCATCAACGCCGCGGGCACGACCATCGTGATGGTCACGCACAGTCCCGAATGCGCCGTGCGCGCGCAGCGGCAGATCCACGTGCTGGACGGCAAGGTCGTCGACCTGGACATGCCGCGCATCTCGCTCGCAGCGCCTGCCGGTGCGGGCATCGCGTCGACGCTGGGGTAGACGAACATGCTCGGCTACAACGTAAAAATCGCGCTCAAGTCGCTCCGCCGCAATCCCATCCTCACCTCGCTGCTCATCGGCGCCATCGCCCTCGGCATCTGCGTGTCGACGACGTTCATCGCGCTGCGTCATCTCTTCGAAAAAGACCCGCTGCCCGGCAAGAGCCAGACGCTTTTCTACGTGCGCCTCGACAACTGGGATCCGCAGCGCGCGTACGTGGCGGAGGATCCGAAGTCGCTGCCGTCGCAGGTGACGTATCGCGACGCCATGGCTCTGATGAAGTCCGGCATCGCCACGCAGCAGACGCCGACCTACAAGACCCGCCTCTTCGTGCATCCCGATCCGAAAGTGAGCCGGCCGTTCTCGGAGAACATCCGCCTCGCGTATCGCGACTTCTTCACGATGTTCAACGTGCCGTTCCAGTACGGCGGCGCATGGGACAAGGCGGCCGATGCCAAGCCCGAGCAGGTGATCGTCCTCGATCAGACGATGAACCAGAAGCTCTTCGGCGGCGCGAACAGCATAGGCCGCACCGTGCGTCTCGGCGAACGCAATTACAAAGTGGTGGGCGTGATCGGCGACTGGCGTCCGGCGGTGAAGTTCTACGACATGACGCAGAGCGTCACCGCGGAGTTCGAGCACGTCTTCATGCCCTTCAACTTCACGCGCCCGCTGGAGCTGACGCCGTCCGGCAACAGCGACGGCTGGAAGGGGCCGGATGGCGACAGCTATGACAGCTTCCTCAATTCCGAAGTGGTGTGGATGCAGTTCTGGGCCGAGCTGCCGACGGCGGAGAAGCAGGCCGCGTATCGCCAGTACGTCGACAACTACGTGCGCGATCAGAAAAAGCTCGGCCGCTTCCAGCGCCCGCTGCACAACGAGGTCACGTCCATCCCCGACCTGATGAAAGAGCTCAACGCGGTGCCGCCGGCGGTGAAGTCGATGAGCATCGTCTCGATGCTCTTCCTGGTCGTCTGCTCGCTGAATCTCGTGGGACTGCTGCTGGGCAAGTTCCTGGCGCGCATCCCCGAGGTGTCGGTGCGGCGGGCGCTGGGTGCGAGCAGGCTGCAGGTGTTCTGGCAGCACGTCGTGGAGTGCGAATTGGTGGGCATCGCCGGCGGCGCGATCGGACTGCTGCTGTCGATGGGCATCCTGCGCCTGATCGGCAAGTTCGCGCATCAGCAGGCGCCGGAACTGGTCCGGCTCGACGGCGAGATGGTGCTCATCTCGATTTTTCTCTCGCTCGTGGCCGGATTGCTGGCCGGCCTTTACCCGTCGTGGCGCGTCTGTTCGGTCGCGCCGGCGATGCAACTGAAAGTGCAGTAGGAGGACGCCATGCCCATCGGACCGATTCTTCGCGCGATGCAGCACAACCGCACGCGTTTCGCGCTGATCATCCTGGAGATCGCCATCACCCTGGCCATCGTCACCAACGCGGTCAACATGATCCTCGACGAGCGGACCAAGATGCAGAAGCAGTCCGGCTTCGACGACGAGAACCTGCTCTTCGTGGGCGCGCAGCCGTTCGCACCCGAGTTCAAGGAGCAGACGTACGTCGAGAAAATCGTGCACGCGGACCTTCGCGCGCTCGAGTCCATCCCCGGCGTGAAGGCTGCGTCGGCGACGTACTTTCTGCCGTGGCAGGGCGGCGGAAGCTCGGGGGTGTGGAAGACCGCGGGCTATCCGGACAAGTTCCAGGCGCAGCGCTATCCGGCCACCCAGAACATCTTCAACGTCCTGGGCGTGCACCTCGTGCAGGGACGCGGCTTCACCGAGAACGACACGCCGGCCGATCCGAACACCTCCACCACCGTCACCGTCATCAGCCGCGCACTGGCCAAAAAGCTGTGGGGCGACGCCAATCCCATCGGCCGGGTCATCACCGACGGCGAGGGCGACACGCCGCGCACCGTCATCGGCGTCATCGACCAGTTCTACAACCCATACGCGTGGAACATCCATGAATACGTGCTCTTCACGCCCGGCCGCGCGTACGACTCGAACGGGCAGCCCTACCTCATCCGCGTGGAGCCGGGCGCGATGAAGTCCGTGGTTTCGCAGCTCGAGCCGCGGCTGGTGCAGGTCAACTCGGGCCGCGTCTTCCGCCTGCTCACGATCGCGGAGGTGAAGGACGGTTTTTTCGCGAGCGGTAAGCTGGTCATCCGCGCGATGACGGCCGTCATCGTGGTGCTGGTCTTCGTCACCGCGCTGGGCATCCTCGGCATCACCTCGCTTTCGGTCGCGGAGCGCACCAAGCAGATCGGCACGCGCCGCGCCCTGGGCGCCACGAAGGGCGACATCCTCAAGCACGTCCTCGCGGAGAACTGGATCGTCACCACGATCGGCCTGATCCTCGGCGTCATCGCCACGTACGCGCTCAATTACGCGCTCGTTGCGAACGTCACCGACACGAAAATGCCGTGGTACCTCGTGGGCGTGGGGATGGTGCTGCTGTGGCTGAACGGGCTCGTGGCCACCATCCCGCCGGCACTGCGAGCGGCGCGAGTGGCGCCGGCCATCGCAACAAGAAGCGTGTGAACACGTAGTGATGAGTGATGAGTGGTGGGTGATGAGTGCCGGAGCCTCGTGCTCCACTCATCACTCCTCTCTCATCACTCATCACTCTCATGCAGATGCCAAAGGTCCTCATCGTCGAAGACCAGCCCGCGGTCGCACGCGCGCTGCGGCTGCTGCTCGATGTTCATGACATCGAGGCGGAGACCGCGTCCAGCGCCGACGGCGCATTGCGCGCCGTCGCGCGCGGCGGCGTGGACGTCGTGCTGCAGGACATGAACTTCGCGCCCGGCGCGACGGGCGGGGAGGAGGGCATCGCGCTCTTCCGCCGTCTGCGCCAGACCGATCCGCAACTGCCGGTCGTGCTGCTCACCGCGTGGACGTCGCTCGAGACCGCGGTGCAACTGGTGAAGGAAGGCGCGACGGACTATCTCGCCAAACCGTGGGATGACGCGAAGCTCGTCGCCACCGTCCGCGATCTTCTGCAACTGCGCGCGCCGAAGCCGCAGCTCGCGCGCACGCACAACCTGTGCGGCATCACGTACGAAAGCGGGGCCATGGAGCGCGTGGTCGCGCTGGCGGTGCAGGTCGCGAGCTCGGACGTCCCGGTGCTGATCACGGGACCGAACGGCGCCGGCAAGGAGAAGATCGCGGAGATCGTGCATGCGAACTCGCGCCGCCGCGCCAAGCCGCTCGTGAAAGTGAATGCGGGCGCGATCCCGGAGACGCTCATCGAAAGCGAGTTGTTCGGCGCGGAGCCGGGCGCGTACACCGGCTCGACGCGCCTGCGCATCGGACGCTTCGAGGCCGCCAACGGCGGCACGCTCTTCCTCGACGAGATCGGCAACCTCTCGCTCTCCGGACAGATGAAGCTTCTGCGCGTCCTGCAGTCC
>DATLBM010000587.1:0-17945 GCA_035526885.1 Thermoanaerobaculia bacterium
GCTTGTTGGCCCAGCCTGAACGCACGGTGTACGCACGGAACGCGGCTCTCGGCAGCCGCACGTGTTGCCGTAAGCGCTGCCGGCCGTGCCGGCCCGCCGGAGGCCGGTCGTCGTTCCCCGGGCGGGCGGTCAGCGCAGCCAGACCGGGCGCGGAACGCCGCTGCGTCCCACCGCGGCTTCGCCGTCCCACACGCCCGGGATCGGCGTTGCGCATTCCGGGCACTTGCCATCCACCAATCGATACGACGTCACGCGGAAGCCGGTGCGGCCGATCACCAGCGCGTTGCATTTCGGGCAATGCGTGCCTTCCTTGTCGCCGAAGGCGCCGGGGATGTTGCCGGGGTAGATGTAGCGCAAGCCGGCGCGCTTGCCGATCTCGTACGCGCGCAGCAGGTGCGAGGTCTGCGTCGACGGATTGTGCATCTTGTAATCCTCGTGATACGCCGTGATGTGCCACGGGATGTCGACGTCGACGCCGGCCAGAAACTCCGCGATGCCGGTCAGCTCCTCATCCGAGTCGTTGAAGCCGGGGATCACCAGCGTGACGATCTCCACCCAGATGCCGCGCTGCTTGAGGCCTTTGATCGTGTCGAGCACCGGCTGCAGCACGCCGCCCAGGTCGCGGTAGTGGCGGTCGTGGAATCCTTTGAGGTCCACCTTGTACATCGTGATGTAGGGAGCGATGTAGTCGAGGACTTCCGGCGTGCCGTTGCCGTTCGAGACGTAGGAGCAGATCAGCCCTTCCTTCTTCGCCTCCTTGAACACTTCCACGGCCCATTCCGAGGTGATGAGCGGCTCGTTGTAGGTGGAGGTGATGACTTTCGCGCCGTGCTTTTTCGCGAGGCGGATCAGATCCGCGGGCTCGACGTCCTGCGGCGGCGCGACGGCCATCGGATCGCGCAGCGCCTGCGAGGTCACCCAGTTCTGGCAGTAGCCGCAGTGGTAGTCGCAGCCGAGCATGCCGAACGACAGCGCCAGCGCGCCGGGATAGGCGTGGAAGAACGGCTTCTTCTCGATGGGATCGACCTGCAGCGCCGCGACGTAGCCGCGCGGCACTTTCAGAATCCCGTCTTCGTTGTAGCGGACTTTGCAGATGCCTTTCAGTCCGTCGAGGATCTTGCAGCGGTGCCCGCACGCAAAGCATCGCAGCGACTTGTTCTCCAGTTTCTCGTACAGCTCTCCTTCGGCGGTGCGTTCCGCCAGCACGGCGCCAAGGGTCGATTCAGGTTGCGCAGGCATACGGGAGGGAAAACATGCATCAGCGGCGCCGAAGTTCCAGCCAGCGGTGCAGCCTCATGCGTCGCGCGAAGAGTTTGTAGCAGGCCACCGCGAGCAGCAGGCCGGCCACGCCGTCGATGAAGTAGTGCCAGCCCGTGATCATCGAGCCGAGGAAGATGAACACGACGAAGATGCCGAAGAGCACCTGGCCGGATCTCCACAGCTTGCGCATCCACAGGAAGACGTAGGTCTGGAACGCCACGTGGAGACTCGGGAACGCGCCGATGCCGTACACCATGGACACGGCGTGGTACGGCTCGCCCGCCCAGAAGCGGAGCACGTCCTGGTAGTTGCGCATGAGCCGCGCCTGGAAGATCTGCGTCGTGCGCAGCGCGCTGGAGTGCGCCATCCAGATGTCGGGAAAGCGGTACGCGGGTCCGAGGGACGGGACGAGCGTGTACAGCCACGCGCCGGCGATCCAGAGCATTGCGTAGCCGTTTGCGAATCCGACGCGCACGCGGCGCGATGGCTCGGACAAAAAGTACGCGGAGGCGATGATGATGCTGGCCGCGAAGATGTTCGCGTACGACCAGTCGACGGCGCGCAGCACCGCCGGATTGCCGAAGAGATCGAGCGCGAGCACGGACGGCGCGGCGCCGAAGAACAGCAGCTGATCGAGCTCCCAGAGCGGAGCATCGAACAGCGCCGGATGCACGATCGGCACGACCAGCTTGATCCAGCCGTACGTGAAGATGACCAGCGCGCCGCCGAAGATCAATCGCATGGTGTCGATGAGCCACGCGCCGCTGCGGATCACGCGAAAGTAGCCGTGCTCGCGGCGCACCAGCGCCACGCCCACGCGGATGATCACGCCCAGCGCGGCTTCCGCGGCCACGGTGGCGATCAGGTTGAAGAGCATTCGCGCCGGCTCGCGAATGAGCTCGAACGTGCCGTACCCGATCACCGCGATCGCGATCAGATTCACGATCGTGAAGAGCTCGAAAAAGTACGGACGCTTCAAGTGTCTCAGTGGCCCGACGCCGGTGCCGGCGCCGGGGCGCCTCCTCCTCCGACCAACGGCAGGAAGTACATGGCCACGGCGATGATCGCGTAGACGGCGAGGAGTTGCACGCCCTCGTACCAGTTCGACTCGCCGTTGATCACGAGATACGAGAACACCGCCACGCCCAGTCCCACGGCCAGGATCTCGAACGGCGAGAAGAGCAGGTCCATGGGATGGCCGAGGGGATACGAGAGGAACACGAGCGCGGGCGTGACGAAGAGCGCGATCTGCACGCTCGACTGCATGGAGATGTTCAGCGCGGTGTCCATCTGATCGCGCATGGCCAGCACGACGGCGGTGGAGTGCTCGGCCGCGTTGCCGACGATGGCCAGCACGATGAAGCCCAGGAAGACTTCGTTCAGACCCCACCGCGTGCCGGCGGCGTGGACCGCGTGCACCAGTCCTTCCGCGACCACGGCCATGAGCGTGCTCGCGCCGAGCAGCACCAGCGTCGCTTTCTTCGCGGACCACATCTCGTGCTGCTCGATCTCCTCGTGCGTGTCGCCGATGGCGCTCTCGTTCAGCCGGTCCTTGTGCGTCTTGAAGCTGAACCAGAGCCCGAAGAGATACGAGATCAGCAGGATCACGGACGTGCCGAGACTGACCTGGTGAATGAGCTCGGGATGATGCGCCTGCGTGGCGGAACGGAAGAAGAGCGCCGGGACCAGAAACGCGGACACGGCCAGGATGAGCTGTCCGCCCTGCGACTCCGCGGCCAGGGTGTTGAATTTCTGACTCTCGCGATTCCAGCCGCCCATGAGCATGGCCAGTCCCGCGACGAAGAGCAGGTTGCCGAGAATCGATCCCGTGAGCGAGGCGCGCACGACGTCCACCAGGCCCGCGCGAATGGCGATGACGGCGATGACCATCTCCGCGAAGTTGCCGAATGTGGCGTTCAGCAGCGCGCCGTAGGTGGGTCCGAGGCGGTGCGCGAGATGCTCGGTGCCGTGTCCGATCCATGCCGCCACCGGCAGTACGGCCAGACACGAGAAGATGAACTGCAGCACCGTGTTTCCGTGCGTGAACTGAAGAAAGAGCGCAACCGGAATGGTCGCGTAGATGAGCCACGTGAGGACCTTCTTCATGGGCTGCGAAGTATAGTCTGCGCCGCATGTCCTTCATTCGAATGGAGCGCGAGGCGGGCGTGGCCACGATCACGCTGGACCGGCCCGACAAGCTGAACGCATTCACCGGCACGATGCGCGAGGATCTCCTCGCCGCGCTGCGCGAATGCGCGGACGACGTGGTGGTGATCACCGGCGCCGGACGCGCGTTCTGCGCGGGCGGCGACGTCGAGTACATGCATTCGCTGCAGCAGACCAGCGACGTGGACTCTTTCCGCAAGCTCCTCGATGCCGGACGGGACGTCGTGCTGCAGATCGCATCGATGCCGAAGCCGGTCATCGCGGCGATCAACGGCGTGGCAGCGGGCGCCGGGTGCAATCTCGCGCTGGCGTGCGACTACCGCATCGCGGCGGAGACGGCGAAGCTGAGCGAGTCGTTCATCAGGATCGGATTGCATCCGGACTGGGGCGGGACGTGGCTGCTGCCGCGGCTCGTGGGCCGCAGCCGCGCCATGGAGATCCTCATGACCGGACGGATGGTGGAGGCGGCGGAGGCGCTGGCGATCGGGATGGTCGATCGCGTCGTGGCTGATGCACTCGGCGACGCGCACGCATTCGCGCGTTCGATCGCCTCGGCGCCGCCGCTGGCCATCACGCGCATCAAGCGCGCGCTGTCTGTCGCCGAAAAAAATTCGCTCCGCGACCAGTTGGAGCTGGAGGCGGAGCATCAGGTGGAATGCTTTCAGTCCGAGGATGCGCGGACGCGCATCGCGTCATTCGTGCGGCGCTAGCAGGTAGTACCGCCGGCCCGGTCCCACGCCGCCTTTCATCTGCGTGCCGTCGACGGGACAGCGGTAGGTGTTGTTCGGCGCGGCGTCGTTCGGCACGACGAGCTTCGCGCCGTCTTTCGGGCAGTAGAAGTAGTTCGTGCCCGCGTCGGGTTTGGGCATCGGCACGCCGCGCTCCTGCGGCATCACTTCGAAGTAGCCGGGATCGGCGCTGACCTTCGCGCCATCCATCAGCCAGGGCTCGAGATCGATGCCGTCGACGACGACCTTCGGCCGGTCCACGACGATGAAGCGGCGCGAGGCGCCGTTGCTCTTGCTGCCGATCGAGAGCTTGCCGCCCTCGCGTGAGAGTGTGACCGTGTCGACGCGATCGCCTTCCTGCACACGCACCGTGGTCGTGTTGCCGGACTTGTACACGGCCACGGCGCGGCTGCCGGCGTTGAACGTCTGCGTGGCCTCGTCGGCGAGCTTGCCCGTCTGCACTTCGATGGCGGCGGTGGAGAACAGCAGAAACGCCAGCGCGAGGATCTTCATGCCGGCATTTTACGCCTGCGCTTTGGTCTTCTCGAACGCCGCCGCGTACCGCCGGCTCGCCTCCGGATCCTCGGTCACCTTGCGGATCTTCTGCTCGAACGATTTTTCATCCAGTCCGTGCTCGGACAGGATCTGTTTGGCCTGCGCGGCGTTCTTCGAGATGCGCGCGCCGATCTCGCCCAGTTGCTCGGGCGTGAGGTCCTGCTGCTGCGTCGCGACTTGCGGTGCATCCGCCGCCGCGCCGGCCGAGGTGTTCGCCGGCTTGTCGTTGTTGCACGCGAGGAGCGCGCACGCGAGGACGAGGATCGAAGTCCATCGGGTGATCATCAGTGTCCCTTTCCTTTGCCTTTGCCGTTGCCGCCGGAATTGCCCTGCGCTTTCGCGCCGCCGTTGCCGTGCGAGGCCTTGGGCTGCTGCGCGTGCTGCACCTTCGGCGCGCTCTGCATCTTGGGAGCGCTCTGCATCTTCGGGGCGTGCTGCACCTTCGGCGCATGGACGACCTTCGGCGCATGCTCGACATGTTTCGTCACGCGCGCGGGCTTGCTGCCATGCGCGTGCTCGGGCTTCTCTTTGCGCTCCGCGACGCGAGCGGGCCCGCGTCCCGGATGCGTTCCGTGCACGACCTCCGCGCCTGTCTGCAGGCCGAGCTCTTTCTTGATTTGTCCCGGAGGTCCGCCGTGCGGATGCGAGCGCGTTTCCGCGACGATCGTGTCGCGCACGATCGCCGGATGCAGCACGTCGATGTCCGGCGCTCCGAGCGTTTCGTAACGCTGATCGATGTGCTGCGCCAGGGTCATGCCGCGATTGCCGTCGCTGACCTCCGACGTCACGAACGTGAGGAAAGCGGGATCGCGGTCGACCAGAGCCACCGGCGAGTAGCGAACGATCTCGACGAACTGCGGCGCCGGAACATTCGCCTGGTTGAGCAGCCGCACGAGGCTGACCAGCTCCGATGCCGGCACGTCGGTGATCTGCGACGCTGCGGCCACGGCGAGCGGCATGGCCACGAGCGAGAGCGGATCGAGCGGCTGGAAGCGCGTCACCACGACTTCCGGATACCACGCGCGATCGACCACCACCACGCGCGGCGCGTTCACGACGTCGATCGTCTGCGCGCCGTCATACGTCTCGATCCGGTCTTCGATCGCCAGCGCCAGCTGTTCGCCGCGCACGCCGCTCTGCACCTCCTGCGTCACGTAGGGCACGAACGGCTGTTGCGTGTCGACCAGCGCCACGGGCGCGTAGCGCACGACTTCGATGAATTGCGGCGCAGGCACCTGCGCCTGATTGAGGGTGGCGACGAGGTCGATGAGGTCGCTGGTCGGAACGTCGGTCAGTTCCGAAACGGCCGCAACGGCGAGCGGCATGGCCGCGATCGCTACCAGATCGTCTGCCTGCAGCGCGGACGCCTGCACCGGTGCCAGCAGCGTCACGAGGAGTAAAGCGATGGCTGCGTGTCTCATGCACGCAGAGCTGTGCAAATAAGCGTCCCGGTTCAGGGGCGCGCCGAGCGGCGGCGCACGCCAGTGAAACAGGGAGCGAAGGATTGGAACTGGTCCCCCGAGGGCCAGCTCTTGACGCTGGCGAGTGCCGTCCACATTCCGGAGTCGAGCTCCTCTACGAAGGGGCCGACGTTCAATGGCTGAGCGTTGAAGAAGGCGGCCCACGATACGCCGTTGTAGTTGCGGACGACGAGGGTCGTCGTTCCGGGCAGGCCGCCGGTGTGCCACCAGTTGGTATCGCCGAATGAAGCCCCTACTTGCCACCCCTTGGCGTACCACGACGGCGACGTCGACCAGGCGGGATTCGCCGGCCGGGCGATCATCGTCTTGATCGTCGGCGCCGCGAGAATGTCGCCAGGCGCGCTCCTGCCATCGACGGAGAGGAGGAACCGGAGGTAGTCGACCGTCGAGGCCACCCAGCCGCCGTGCGCATCCATCGCCTCCAGATAGAATCCGCCGTCGGGCCGGGGGACTGGGGTCCCCGTCCCATGAATCGACGGCACCAGAGGCGCCCCCGGAAAGTCGTAGTACCTCACCTCCCTCGGCAAAGCCTGCGCTTGCAGCGAATGTCCGATCTGCATGCAGGCCGCACCGCTGGGCGTGAGCACCTGTTCACGGACGAACTTCTCATAGGGCTGGCCGCTGATCGTTTCGATGACGCGCCCTAGCAGGAGGTAGCCGAAGTTGGAGTAGTTGTAAGCGGATCCCGGGTTGAATTGCAGCGGCTTTCCCATCATGTAGCGGATGATGCTGTCCGGGGTCGCCGGTGCCGGTGTTCCGGTCGCTGCGGCGATCGTCACCGGCAGGAACATCGGATCGAACGTCGTATCGCGATTCCATCCGCCGGAGTGTTCGAGAAGGTGCCGAATCGTGATCGTCGCCAGGCGAGGGTCCACGCTCTCTCCCGGCAGCGGTTGATAGGAAAGAATGTCGAACACACGCTGATCGAGGGTCAGCTTTCCGCGCTGCATGAGGAGCAGGATCGCTGCCGAGGTGATCGGCTTGGAGAGGCTGGCAATTCTGAATTGCGAGTCCGGCTGCATCAACTCGCCGGTGGCCTTGTTCGCATATCCATACCCTCGGGCGAAAACGAGCTGGCCATTGCGGGCCACCGCGATGGCCCCGCCGGCAACCTGATATTTCGTCAGGAGCGTGGACGCGAGCTGGTCGTAGGAAACCATTGCCGGAACCACGGTGCCCGTGGAAGGCGTCTCTGCAGAGGCTGTGAGGGCAGCGAGAAACGCGAATGCAGCGAACCATCGCAGAACGTCCGTATGTGTCCTCATCGGCTTGCACTCATTCTGTCCCCCCAGCGACGCTCCGCACGCGACAGAGTTGCAAACCTCAAGTGCGCTGCACGATGACGATCGTCTCGTCGTCCTTTTGCGGCGCCTCGCCGACGAACGCATCCACGGCGTCCGCGATCTGGTTGCGGATCAGGTCGGCGGACTCCCCGGCATGCTCGGTGAGGATGGCCTCCAACCGCTCGTTCCCGAACTCCTCGTCGGCCACATCCTCCGCCTCGGTGATCCCGTCGCTGTACAGCACGGCGTACGACCCCTCGGGGAACGGACGCGTCTGGGCCATGTAGCGGGAATTGCCGAGGATGCCGATGGGGAGGCCGTGGGACTTGAGCTGCTCGAGCTTGCCGTCGATGACCAGGTAGCCCGGGTTGTGGCCGGCGTTCACGTATTGAATGGTCTCGTTCTCACGGTCGATCGAGACCATGATCATGGTGATGAACTTGTTCTCGGCCGACCAGTTGTGGATGTGGCGATTGAGCTCCGTCGCGATCTCGCCCACTTCGCGCCCCTCGGCGAACAGCAGCTGCAGCACCGCGTGCAGCGCTGACACGAGCAGCGCCGCGGGCATCGACTTGCCGGCCACGTCGGCGACCAGCGCCGTGACGATGCCGTCGCGCGTGAAGAAGGCGTGGTAGTCCCCGCCGACCTGCCGCGCGGGACGCGAGAGCGCGGCGATCCTGAGATCGTCGAACGTGGGGATGCTCTTCGGGAGAATGTTCTTCTGGATGGTCGCGGCCAGCTCGAGGTCGCGCTCCATGGCCTGTTTCTCGAGCGCGTCGCGGTGGAGGCGCGCGTTCTCGAGGGCGATGGCGACCTGGTTGCCGAACAGTGAGAGCAATCGCAGCTCGTTCGCCTCGAACGCGGCGATGCCGCCTTCGCGCGTCTCGCGATCGGCGGCTGCGAGCACGCCGATGATTGCGTCGTTGCTGCCCTGAATCGGCACGGCGACGTAGGTCATGCAGTCGGGAAAGAGGCACGCGCTGTCGCCTTCGAACGCGAGCGGCTTGCCTTCGCGAAGGAGCTGTTCGCTCAGCTCCGCATCGAGAAAGTCCTCGCGCACGTCGCCGAACGAGCGATAGAGCCGGAAGCCGTCGCCGTCGCGCAGAAACAGGGCCGCGCGGCGCGCGTTCGTGAGCGAGATCATGCGGAAGAGGATCGCGTCCGCGAGCTCGTCGACGTTCAGCGTCGAGGCGATGGAGAGCCCGATGTCGTACAGCGACTCCAGCTCCCACAAGCGGTACTTGAGCTGGAAGTCGCCCTCGCGCGTCTCCTGCGTCAGACGCTGGTTGGCGATGAGCGTGGAGAGGAACGCCGCGCCCGCGCGCACGAAGGCGACGTCGTCTTCCATCGTGTCGTCGATGTGGGGCGTGGAGAGCGCGAGCAGGCCCATGTCTTCGCGATGCGACTGCAGCGCCACGACCACGGCCGGCGACGGCACGACCAGTTCCTCGGCACTCCCATCCTGCAGGATCTCCGGAGCGACGCACTGCAGCGACTTGGCGGCCAGACGCAGGTCCGCGCCGCGCGACTCGCGCAGATACAACGCGCCGGAATCGAAGCGAGTGTGGCGCGCGAAGGCGTCCAGGATGCGCGTCCCCTGCGCCGCGATCGGCGTACGCTCCAGTTGCTGAAGCTCGTACACGAACTCGGCGAAACGGTGGACGGGGGGCATGGGGGACGGAGGTTAAAGGAAAAAGGGGAAAGGTGAAAGCGGAGCCTAGAGGCCCATCTCCCGGACCGCGCTCTCTTCATCGTTGTAGATGGCGGCGTAGTTCGCGAGACCCATGATCTGGAAGGTCTTGTGGATGACGGGGGTGAGGCAGCAGAAGCCGATCTTGCCTTCCTTGTCGATCATCTTCTCGATGATCTCGATGAGGATGGAGATGCCGATGGAGTTGACGATCTTGGTCTCGCGGAGGTTGAGCAGGAGCGAGCGCACGCCGTCGTTCATCAACTCATAGGCGCGGTTGGCGATCTCCTCGCCGCCCACGTTGTTGATGTAGCCCTTCGTGTAGAGGACCGCGCCCTTGTCGGCGCGGCGGTCGACCGCCACTCTCAGTTCTTCTGTCATGACCTCTTCCCGTATTTCACCATGTGGATCGTCGTGCCGTCCGGGCGTGTCGAGATCCCGACTTCGTCCATGTGAGCCTCGATGATCTGCAGGCCCCACCCGCGCTTGTGCACCGTGCCCAGCTTCTGCCGGCGCGAGCGCGCCTCGGTCACGTCGAAACCCTTGCCGCGGTCGGTGATCCAGATGTCGATGCGCGAGTTTCCCTGGCCCAGTGAGGTGCCGCGGATTCTTACATAGATGCGTTGATCGGCGCTACCGGAGTGCTCCCTGGCGTTGATGCACGCCTCGATGATGGCGTGGGCCATCTCGTCGACGGATTCGGTCGGCATGCCCAGCTCCCGGGCGAGATTGCCGGCCGCACGGGCGGCTGCGATCTCGATGTCCGGGACCATGGGGAGCGTGAGCTCCATCTGCCGTTCGGCCGTCGCAGTCATGACGAGGTTCTCCGCAATGCGGTCCTGCCTAGAATGCGAGGAAGAGAGCAGCGGCGGTCTTGACCCACTCGGGCATGGCGCCGATGCGGTCGAGCGCGAAGAGCGCGACCGTGTTCAGCGCGAGCATGGCCGGCAGGACGTACTGCGCCGAGAGGACGGATTCGAGCCGGGTGCTGATGCGGGTCTGAGCGACGTTGTTCATGATGTGCCCCCTGTTTGTTCGGGGCCAGCCTTGAGCAACGCGACTGCCATGGCGATCTGACCAGCGCGAATCCTCCTAACCGTCTGACGGGGCGTAGTTTACACGATGTGTTGTCCGTGTGAAGCGTTTTGGGACAGTGGGACAATTTGGGACAGTCGCCGCCTTTCCACCCATTCTCGTCCCGCAAATTGCTCATAAGACACGGCTTATTAGTTTGTGTCCCACTTTGTCGCACTTGGGACAAATTGGGACAATTCCTCGCGCCGCCGCATCAGCGTCTTGCGATTCACACCCAGGATCTTGGCCGCCGCCGAGAAGTTTCCCTTCACCGAGGCCAGCACGCGGCCGATGTAGCGCGCCTCGAGCTCGTCGAGGGTGGGCATGTCGTCCGAAAGCGCCAGAGCACCCGGCCCCGAAGCCGGCTCGTCCGGCAGCAGGAGATCGCCCGGATCGATCACCGGATCGGTCGTGAGCGCCAGCGCGCCTTCGATCTGGTTCTCCAGCTCGCGCACGTTGCCGGGGAACGGATAGCGCATCAGCTTCTGCAGCGCCTCCTGCGTGATGCGCACGTCGCCCAGCCCCTCGCGCTTGCCGTACTTGTCGAGGAAGAAGCGCACCAGCTTGGGGATGTCTTCCTTGCGCTCGCGCAGCGGCGGCAGCGTGATCTCCACGACCTTCAGCCGATAGTAGAGGTCCTGGCGGAACTCGGTGCGCTCGATCATCTCCTCGAGATGGCGGTGCGTGGCCGAGAGAATGCGCACGTCCACAGGGATGCGCCGCCGCCCGCCGAGCTTCTCGATCTCGCGCTCCTGCAGCACGCGCAGGAGCTTGGCCTGCAGCGTCAGAGGAATGTCGCCGATCTCGTCGAGGAAGATCGTGCCGCCCTTGGCCAGCTCGAACTTGCCCGGCCGCGCCTCCACGCCCGTGGCCACGCCGCGCTCGATGCCGAACAGCTCGGACTCGAGCAGCGTCTCGGGCAGCGCCGCGCAGTTGATGGCCACGAACGGTCCGTCCTTGCGCGGCGAGTTGCCGTGAATGAGACGGGCCACCATCTCCTTGCCCGTCCCCGACTCGCCGCGAATCAGAACGCTGGCCTGCGAGTCGGCCACGCGCGCGACCAGATCGATCACGCGCTGCATCTTCGGCGAGTCGCCGATCATCAACCGGTCGGAGTAGTCGCGCAACATGCGCTGCTTGAGCGCGCGGTTCTCATCCTCGAGCGTCTCGCGTACGAGATCGAGCTTGTGAAAACGCCGGGTGTTCTCGACGGCCGCGCCGCCGATCGAGGCGATCGATTCGAGGAAGCGCAGATCGTCTTCGACGAAGCTTCCCGCTTTCGCCGCGCCGCGCACTTCCTTGCCGCCCACGCCGATCATGCCCAGGATGGAGTCGCCGGAGATCATCGGCGCGATGAGCAGATCGCCCGCGGGCTCGCCGAGGAACCGGGAGACGGTGACCATCATCGGCTCGCGGGAGGCCAGCACCTGCTTCACCGGCGCCTCGATGAGCATCAGCTCCGGCGCCGCGAGCTCGACGCCGAACGTGAAATGCGTCTGGATGTTCAGCTTTTCATCGAGCGAGAACACGAACCCGGTGGTGGCATCGAGCACCGCCACGGCCCGGTGCATCAGCTCCTCGAGCAGATCATCCTCGGGACGCAGCGTATTCAGCGCGCGGCCGACGTCGTAAAGCGCCTCGAGCTGGAGGAGCTTGCGGCGGAGCTCGAATTGAGATTGCGCCATAGAACTTTGTTGCCGGTTACCGGTTGCTGGTTCCTGGTGAGTTTCCGCCTGGACGAAGCAAATCGCGAGAGCGCACCGGCAACCAGCAACCGGCAACCGGCAACGTCATTTCCCCAACGCCTTCCTGCATTCGCCCAACAGAAAATCGCCGTTCCACGTCGCGTAAAACGCGGAGTCCATTTCATAGATTCTGATGAGGATGGCGTTGGCCTCGTCGAAGTGGCCGGTCTTCATCAGCGTGCGCGCCAGAAAGTAGAGCGCGCGGATGGTCTGCGGATCCTGCACTTCCCTCGCCGAGATGGCGCGGAACGCGCGCTCGGCCTCCGGGAACTGGCGGCGCTGATAGGCGCAGAGTGCGCGCTCGTAGTCGCTCTTGCCGCCGCAGGTCGTGGGCGCGGGCAAGGCGAGCGCGATCTGTGCGGTTAATGCGAGAATCACGGCGGCGGCTTTCATCATCGGCCCTCCATTATGCGCTTAGGCATCCTCGGCGGCGGACGCGCCGCATGGGCATTCGGCTCCGCGTGGAAGCGGATCGGCTGGCCCATCTCCGGCGTCTGGCTCCGCGACCAATCGCACAGCCGCATCCCCGAGCTCCTCGGCACCGCGCGCATGGACCTGGCCGACCTGGCGAGAGAATCCGAGCTGCTCTTGATCGCCGTGAGCGATCGCGCCATCGCTGAATGCGCGGCGTCGATTCCCGAGAGCGACGCCATCGTTTTCCACGCCAGCGGCGCGATGGTGTCGCCGCGCGGCGGCTTCTCGCTGCATCCGCTGAAGGCGCTGCCGCCGGTCGGCGAGCCGTCCGATCTCGAAGGGACGCTGCTCGTTTTCGAGGGCGCGCATCCGCGCACGGCGAAGCTGATCGCCGCCGCGGTCGGCGCGCGTTTCGCGGAGATCGCGGCCAATCAGAAGGCGCTCTATCACGCGGCGGCGGTGTTCGGCGCGAACTACGTCGCGGCCTCGCTGGACATCGCGCAGCAGCTCCTGCACCGCGTCGGCCTGGGCGACGTGCGCGAAGATTTGGCCGCACTCGCGCAGTCCGCCATCGACAACTGGCGCCGTCACGACGACGCGCGCCGTTTCACAGGTCCCGCGGCGCGCGGCGATACGGACGTCATGCAGCGCCATCTCCACGCGCTGGCCGAAGACCCGCAACTCGCACAAATCTACGAACTTGTCGCGGGTCAGATCCTTGCTACGCAAAAGTAGCGGGTGCTAGCATCGCCCCTCTCGAAACGGATGCACTGAACACATGGTCTTCTTCAATTACGCAACCATGCAGATGGCGGCGAAGATCGTTTATTACGGTCCGGGCCTCTGCGGGAAGACCACGAATCTCCATCACATCTACTCGAAAACCTCGCCGGGCAGCCGCGGGGAGATGGTCAGTCTGGAGACCGAGACCGACCGCACGCTGTTCTTCGACCTGCTGCCCATCGACGTGGGCGTCATCGGCGGATTCAAGACGCGGCTCCAGCTCTACACCGTCCCCGGCCAGGTCTTCTACAACACCACGCGCAAGCTCGTGCTGAAGGGCGTCGACGGGATCGTGTTCGTCGCCGACTCGCAGCTGCCGATGCTCGACGCGAACGTGGAGAGCCTCAAGAACCTGCGCGAGAACCTGGCCGAGATCGGCGTGAATCTCGATGAGCTGCCGCTGGTGCTGCAGCTCAACAAGCGCGACCTGCCGAACGTTGCGCCGGTGGAGATGATGCTCGACGCGCTCGATCCGGAGCGCCGCCTCGAGCACACGGAAGCCGTCGCGAAAACGGGCGGGGGCGTCTTCGAGACGCTTAAGCAGATCTCGAAGCTCACCCTGCGCACGCTGCGTCGCCGCATGACCGGCGACGAGCCCGTGCGCCCCTCGCCCCCGGCGCGCACGGCGCAGTTCCGCGTCCGCGACGAGAACACGCGCACGAGCGCGCAAACCGTGGCCGTGCCGGACATCGAAGAAGCGGTCGCCGAGGAGATCGCGCCCGCGCCGCCGGCGCCGGAGTTCGATGCGGATGCGACGATCGCCGCGGCCAGCCTCGATCCGCGCATCCTGGCGAACGTGCCGGTGGCGGAGCCGCCGCGCGTCGACGAGTCTCCGCGAGTCTTCGAGTCTCCCAGTCGTCAAGTCGTCGAGGAGATTCCCGCCGAGACCGCGCCACCGGCGCAACCGGAGCCCCAGCCTCTCGACGACTCGACGACTCGACGACTTGACGACTCGCCCGCGCCCCCGCCCGAAGTGGGCGAAGAAACCGTCTTCGCCAAGCCCGAAGTGAAAACCGTGAAAGTCCGCAGCTCCGTCGACGTCATGGCGGAGCTGGAGGCGCTGCGCAAGCGCGCCACGCAGACCGCGCCGAAAGCGCCGAAGCGCGACGTGCTCGCCGACCTCGATAGCCTCCGTCCCAAACGCGACCTCCATCGCAATCTCCACGTGCAGCTCCCGCAGGACGTGCTCCCTCGCTCCCGAAGCGTTCGGGTTACACTATCGTTCGAGGATGATGCGAAGGGCGTGATCGATACCCGCATCCAGCAGCTGGAGCTGGGCGACACGGCCGATGTCCAGAGTCTCTCGGTCAACCTGAAGATCGATCTGTCATAGGCCGCCGCGGCCGGGACGCGAGGGGGAGTGCGATGCGCAACACATTCCTGTTGTCAGCAGTGGCTTTCTACACCGTGGCGTGCGCCACCGCGCCGGCACCCGCCGCCGTTCCCGCCGCTGCACCGCCGCGCGTCTCGCAACTCGATACGGACGAGTTTTTGAAACAGCTGGAAGCCGCGCGCACGCACATCCTGGCGCGCACCGGCGTCAAGACGCCGCCCGCCGATGCGCCGGTCGTCGATCTCGAAGCCGCCGCCTCGATCCCCATGCCCGAGCACCGCACCATCGACTCCGCGGTGCGCCTCTTCAGCGTGGACATGAAGGATTCGATTCAGGCCTCGCTGCTGCGCTCGGGGCGCTACAAAGGAATCATCGACAAGGCCCTGGAAGCCGAGAAGCTGCCGAAGGGTCTCGCCTATCTGCCCGTGATCGAGAGCGCGTATCTGACCACGCTCACCTCGCGCGTCGGCGCGCACGGCATCTGGCAGTTCATGCCCGACACGGCGCGCGAGTACGGACTGCGCGTCGACTGGTGGGTCGACGAGCGCGCCGATCCGGAGCGCTCCACGCTGGCCGCGGCGCGCTATCTCAAGGATCTGCATCGCATGTTCGACGACTGGTCGCTGGCGTTGGCCGCGTACAACTGCGGACCGGGCCGCGTGAAGCGCACGCTCGAGGACTCGGGCGCCACGACGTTCTGGGAGTTGCTCGACAACGGCCTCCTGCCGAAGGAGACGCGCGGCTACGTGCCGACCTTCTTCGCCACGCTGCGCATCGCCACCGAGCCGGAGACGTACGGCTTCGAGCTGGGCAAGCCCGGCGACGTCGACGGCAAGCGCGTCGAGTTGCGCGGACCGGTGTCGCTCGCATACATCGCCGAGGTGATCGGCGCGGATGAGGATCTGCTGAAGGAGATGAATCCGTCCCTGCGCAGAGGCGTCGTTCCGCCGGGACGCGCGTCCGTCCGCGTGCCGTCGAAGCACGCCGACACGCTGATGGCGCGCGCGGACACGCTCCGCCAGGAAGACGCGTACGTGAAGTACTGCGCGTTCAAGCTCCGCGACGGCGACACGATCAAGCGCCTGGCGCGCAAGATCGGCGCAAAGCCGGAGACGCTCCTGGCCATGAACAACCTCGGCGACAACGATCGCCTCGATGCCGGCGACTCGATCTATCTCCCCGTGCGCGCCCGCGAGCTGAGCGCGATGCTCTCCCGCAGCAGCGAGGACTACTACGCGGTGCGCAAGGGCGACACGCTCTACTCGATCGCGCGCCAGAACGGCCTGTCGGTGGATGAGCTTCGCGATCTGAACGAGCTGTCGAAGGCCGCCAGGCTGCGCGTGGGGCAGAAGCTGCGCGTGGATGCGCCGAACGCGCTGACCGCCGGCGGCATGTGAGGCGACGCAGTCGCCGAGCCGTCGAGCCGTCGAGTCGTCGAGTCGTCGAGTCGTCGAGCCTCATAGCCTCATAGGAGCTACGACCGCCGCCCCTCTCTCTATGAGACTGTGAGGCTATGAGACGATGAGACTCTCCTCTCGAAGACTCGAAGACTCGAAGACTCGAAGACTCGTCGACTGGAGACTCGGAGGCTCGTCGAATCGTCGACTGTGCTAGTTTCCCCGACCACCATGGCCGAGAGCAGTGACTACAAAAAGACCCTGAACCTGCCCCAGACGTCCTTCGCCATGAAGGCGAACCTGCCCCAGAACGAGCCCCACCGGCTCGAGAAGTGGCGCGGGATGAACCTCTATCAGCTCATTCGCGAAAAATCCGCGGGACGCCCGAAGTTCATCCTCCACGACGGCCCTCCGTACGCCAACGGCCGCATTCACATCGGCCATTCGCTGAACAAGACTCTGAAGGACATCGTCGTCAAATCGCGCACGATGCTGGGCTTCGACTCGCCGTACGTTCCGGGCTGGGACTGCCACGGCCTGCCCATCGAGCACGCCGTCAACAAGGAGCTCGGCTCGAAGCGCGCGGAAATGTCGTCCGCGGAGATCCGCCGCACCTGCCGGCAGTTCGCGGCGAAATACGTCGACGTCCAGCGCGAAGACTTCATCCGCCTGGGCGTCTTCGGCGACTGGGATCATCCGTACACCACGATGTCTTTCGACTACGAGGCCGACATCGCCGGCGCGCTCGGACGCTTCTTCGAAACGGGCGCGGTCTACAAAGGCCTCAAGCCCGTGCACTGGTGCACGTACGACCAATCCGCGCTCGCGGAAGCCGAAGTCGAATATCGCGAGCACACCTCGCCCAGCGTGTACGTGCGTTTCCGCATGACCGATGAGGCGGTGCAGTCGCTCGATCTGCCCATCGAGAAGCCGCTCTACGCGGTCATCTGGACCACCACGCCGTTGACGCTCCCCGCCAAACTGGCCATCGCCGTGAAGCCCGACTACGACTACACCGTCGTCGAGCACGACGACGCGAACTGGATCCTCGCTTCCGAGCTGGTCGAGTCCGTGACGAAGAAATTCGGCTGGACGGATTGGAAAGCGGGCAAAGTCTTCAAAGGCTCGGCGTTCGAACATCTGAACTACCGCCACCCCTTCATCCCCCGCGAAGGCGTCTTCGTTCTGGGCGATTACGTCACGCTCGATGCGGGCACCGGTCTCGTGCACACGGCGCCCGGCCACGGCGCGGACGATTTCGCGACCGGCCGCCGCTACGGCCTCGACATCTACACGCCCGTCAATCATCGCGGCGAGTTCACCGCGGACGTTCCGTTCTGGGCCGGGGTGCACGTGTTCAAAGCGAACCCGCAGATCGTGCAGCACCTCAAAGATCAGGGCGTGCTGGTGCACAGCGAGTCGATCACGCATTCGTACCCGCACTGCTGGCGCTGCAAGAATCCCGTGATCTTCCGCGGCACCGAGCAGTGGTTCGTGTCGATGGACGAAACCGGCCTGCGCCAGCGCGCCCTCACCGAGATCGACAAGGTGAAATGGTTCCCCGCGTGGGGACGCGATCGCATCTACGGCATGATCGAGAACCGTCCCGACTGGGTCATCTCGCGCCAGCGCCTGTGGGGCGTGCCCATCACCGTTCTCTATTGCGAGCAGTGCAACGAGACCGTCACGTCGCCGGAGCTGTTCGCGAAGGTCATGTCGATCTTCCGCGAAGAAGGCGCGGATGCGTGGTACGAGCGGCCCGCCACGGACTTTTACGACCAGCCGTGCGCGAAGTGCGGATCGAGTGCATTCCGCAAAGAGACGGACATCCTGGACGTGTGGTTCGACTCCGGCTGCTCGCACATCGCCGTGCTGAAGCGCCGCGAAGATCTCGAGTGGCCGACCGACGTCTATCTCGAAGGCCACGACCAGCATCGCGGCTGGTTTCACTCGTCACTGCTCGTCGGCACCGCCATCGAAGGCGGCGCGCCGTTCACCCAGGTCGTCACCTGCGGCTTCATCCTCAACGAAGCGGG
>DATLBM010000588.1:0-18204 GCA_035526885.1 Thermoanaerobaculia bacterium
ATGACGTATCCCGAGGCGCGGCACGCGTTCGAGGAGATCACGGCGGAGGAGCCGCGGTGCGCGATGGCGCACTGGGGCGTGGCCATGACGCTCTTCCAGCCCCTCTGGCCCACGCGTCCCGGACCGAAGGACCTGCAGCACGGCTGGGACGAAGTGCAGGAGGCCAGGGCCGCCGCCGTTCCCACCGATCGCGAGCGATTCTTCATCGACGCCACGGAGGCTTTTTTCACCGATCCCTCCGCGACGGATTACTGGGCGCGCATCGGACGCTGGGAAAAAGCGCTGGAGCGCGCTTACGCCGCGTTCCCCGAGGACTCGGAAGTGCAGGCGTTTTACGCGCTCGCGCATCTGGCCACGACGCCCGCCACGCGCATCACGCGCGAGCACGCGGACAAGGCGGCGGAGATCCTTCTGAAGATTTACGAGAAAAATCCGCAGCATCCCGGCGCGATGCACTATCTCGTGCACGCCAACGACGTTCCGGGACGCGAGCGGCAACTGCTGGAGATCACGCGCAAGTACGAGTCGGTGGCGCCGCGCAATCCGCACGCCCTGCACATGCCCACGCACATCTACACCCGCCTCGGCGACTGGGACGGTGTCATCCGCGGCAATCTGCTTGCCGCGGATGCCGCGCTCGAGCAGCCCGCGGGTCCGAATCGCGAATTCGTCTGGGACGAGTTTCCGCACGCCGTCGAATACCTGATCTACGCGTATCTGCAGAAGGGCGACGATGCCAACGCCGCGGCGCAACTGGCGCGCCTTCAAGGGACGAAAAACATCGAGCCGACGTTCAAGACGGCGTTTCACCTCGCGTCCACGCAATCGCGATACGTGCTCGAACGGCGCGACTGGAAGGCCGCGGCGGCGCTGGTGCCGCCTCAGGAAAAATTCACGTGGCCCGAGGCGATCGTCGTGTTCGCGCGCGGTTTGGGATCCGCACACACCGGCAATCTCGAGACGGCGCGTAAATCGGTCGAGCGGCTGACGGAGCTCGAAGCGGCGACGCGGAAGAACGGCGAGGAGTTGTTCGCGCGCAACATCGGCATGCTGAAGCTGGAGCTGGATGCGTGGACTCGGCGCAGTCCGCAGCTGATGCGCGAGGCCGCCGAGCTGGAAGCGGCGACGCCGAAACCGCCCGTGACGCCGGCACCGACGCTCCCCGCCACGGAGCTGCTCGGCGATCTGCTGCTGGAACTGAATCAGCCGGCCGAGGCGCTGGCGGCTTACCGGAAATCGCTGGAGCTGTATCCGCATCGCCGCAACGGCGTCGACGGCGCCGCACGCGCGGAACGCGACCTCGGCGGCCGGCATTGAGCGACTACTTCTCCTCGCGACGCGCACTCATCGACTCATTCCTGGCGGACCTGCGCGTGAACGCACCCGCTCCGCTGGCTGCGCCGCTGCGCCGCGCCTTGGGCTCCGCGGGCAAGCGCGTGCGAGGCGTGCTGGTGATCGCGGCCGGCGAGGCGGCGGGCGCGAAAGGGGAGAAGCTCGTACGCGCGGCGGCGGCGATGGAGATGATCCACGCGTCGTCGCTCATCCTCGACGATCTGCCATCGATGGACGACGCGGTGCTGCGCCGCGGCGCGGCGACGCTGCATCGCGAGTTCGGCGAAGACCTCGCCATTCTCTCCGCGGTCGCTCTGCTCAATCACGCGTACGGCCTCGTGGCGGAACAGCACGCGGAGTGCGCGCCGCGACGCTGGCCGATGCAGGTGGTGCTGCAGCGCGTCGTGGACGCGGTAGGTTGGGATGGCACGATCGCAGGGGAGGCGGTGGACCTGCACTCCGAGGGCTCGAAGCTGGACTTCGACACGCTGGAGTTCATTCACTCGCGCAAGACGGGCGCGCTGTTCGTCGCGGCGGCCGCGATCGGCGCGATGCTGGCGAACGTGCACTCGGCGCCGCTGCAGCGCATCGAAGTCTTCGCGAAGAACCTCGGACTGGCATTTCAGATCACGGACGACATCCTGGACGTCACCTCCACACCAGACACCCTCGGCAAGGACGTCGGCAAGGACGAACAACGCCTGACCTTCGTGAAGCTCGCAGGCGTGGACGGCGCGCGCAAGCTGAGCGAGGAGCTCGTGGACACGTCGCTCGCCGCGCTCGAGCCGCTGGGCAACGCGGCGCGGCCGCTGCGGGACCTGGCGGGGATGGTGCGCGGGCGGGTGCGATAGACTTCGTCCGGAAGGAGTTGCGTATGCGCCGACTGCTTTTCGTCCTCTTCGCCGCGTTGCCATTGTTCGCGGCCAGCGAGCTCACCGTCGATCTGAAGTTCGTCCCGCAGGAGGGTGTGCAGTCCAGCTCTCCCGATCTCGCCCCTTCGGTGCTCGACAGGAGCGTGCGGATCGTCGTCGAGGACGGGCGCGGCGGCGACGACGCGCTGGCAATCGGCAAAGGGACCGACGACGACGATCGAGCGTTTCCGATCCGCGCGACGACGGCGGTGTTGCCGTATCTGGCCGCGACGTCGCACGAAGTGGCGGAGGAGTGGGGCATCAGGACTTCCGACCGATCGGAGCGCGTGCTCACGCTGCACTTCACGCGCTTCTTCGTCGACGAAAGCAACAAGGCCCTCGGCTCGGTCTACGCCGCGGAAGTGAAGCTGACCTTCACGCTGGCGGAGGGAAGGAAGCTGCTCGCGGAAGGCGCGGCATCCGGCAGCGCGCACCGCTACGGACGCGCGAAGAGCGCGGACAACGCGAACGAAGTGCTCAGCGACGCGCTCAAGGAGACGCTGGCGAACACGTTCGGCGACTCGCGTCTGCAGCGCGCGTGGGCGTCGGGCAAAGCGGCGCCGGGCACGTCAAGGGTGAAGGAGCCGGCGGAAAGCGCGGAGCAGCGCCTCAGGAAGCTCGACGAGCTGCGGAAGAAGGGCCTGATCACGAAGGAAGAGTACGACCGCAAGCGAGCGGAAATCCTTGGCGAGCTGTGAAGGAATGATTCACGCGCTCAGCCGTTTACGCTGAACGCTTGCCACGAGCGGCGCCCGTTGGTATCGTGCGCGCCGCTCTTCGAGAGGCCTTCGCCCAGGTAGCTCAGTTGGTAGAGCAGAGGACTGAAAATCCTCGTGTCGGCGGTTCGATTCCGTCCCTGGGCACCACTCCTTTGTCTTCGGCGTTGCTGGTTGCTGGTTTCCGCCGCCCGGCCGCCGGTTCGTGGCGCGTTTACTCTCAGAACGAGGGTGAGATTGACGACAGACGAAGAGAAGTTGTTCGAGATCCTCGGCGTGAGTAAGTGGAACTACGTGACGTCGCGGGTGCTCGGCGCGTCGCGGAGACCGGAGCGGGACACGCCGCAGGTGATTCACGTGAAGTGCAGCAAGTGCAAGCGGCGGTTCGGGGCTCGGGAGTCGAACTCCGGGGCGGCCGGGTACGTTCCTCGGAATTCCGGGCATCGCCACTGAAAGGCGTGGATCTCGACCTGACTCGGGACCGTAGTTTGCCGCGCAAAACAGGCCCGGTCACCGAGACACCTGTGTCACGGAAGCTAATCGCCGCGAAAGCCGGCCGAAGCGGTTCGCGCGACACTGCTCGCCGCATCGAAGACATCATCCGGGACGCGGCTCGCCGATCGCGCTGAGCGCCGATCTCCGCGCGAACCCGCAGACACCGACAACACGACAACTGACAACGAACCAGCAACCAGCAACCGGCAACTCGCACGCGAAGCGCACCCAACCGCACAATCCCGTTGACATGGCACCCAACCCGCGTAGACTCCCTCCGCCGCCATCTGGTGGCGGCCTTGCCGCCTAATCCTCGGCGCCGAGGAACGGGGGAACCAACATTGAGACGGCTTGCCACCGTCCGGGGTGAATCCAGCCAGAAGCTGGTAGGGCTTCCAGCCCGAACCCGACAGCTAACCTCGTAGGCAGCCGGAAGGCTCGGCCCGCAAACGCCGCGAAGACCTCGCGGCGTTTGTCATTTTCTGCCGTCCCTGTCACCTTTCCTTGACCGGTTCTCGGTGTTAGACTCCGCCGCTGATTCAAATTCCGGAATAATCGGAACGGCGGACCGGAATCCGAGGCCCCTCCGCCGAGGCTCTTTGAACGCTTAACACCAGTATTTTCAGTGTCTTGTGCCGTTCTGGCATAACGGCCGGAATTCTGCACAAAGGCTTTGCTCCAAGATAGGAAAGGAGACTGTATGAAACGGTGCCCTCCCCACTGGTATCGCGCGGCATTCACCGCGCTGCTCGTTTCGCTGATGGCTCTCAGCGCATTCGGGCAGGTTCAATCCGGCAACATGTATGGCCAGGTTGTCGGAAACGATGGTGCCGCCCTTCCGGGCGTGACCGTCACTCTCACGGGCGTTGGTGCTCCCCAGACCACCGTGACTGATTCTCAAGGCCGCTTCCGGTTCCCCAATCTCTCCCCGGGTACTTACACCGTGAAGGCCGAGCTCGCGGGCTACGGCACGGCGACGCGCGCCGGCATCGGTGTTCGCCTCGGCGGCAACCCCGACATCACGATGACGCTCAACCCATCGGTGTCGCAGACGATCACGGTCACGGCCGAAGCGCCGTTGCTCGACACCCGCAAGGCCGGTACGGGCGCCACGGTGTCGAAAGTCGAGCTGGAAACGGTTCCGACGGGTCGCGACCCGTGGGTCATTCTCCAGCAGACGCCGGGCGTGCTGCTCGACCGCATCAACGTCGGCGGCAACGAGTCCGGCCAGCAGTCCACCTACATCGGTAAAGGCGCAGCGGGCGACCAGTCCACCTGGAACGTCGACGGCGTCAACATCACCGACGTCGGCGCGCTCGGCTCCTCGCCGACGTACTACGACTTCGACTCGTTCGAAGAGATGCAGATCACGACGGGCGGCTCCGATCCGCGCATTCAGACCGCGGGCGTGCAGCTCAACATGGTCACCAAGCGCGGCACGAACGACATCAGCGGCTCCGCGCGCTACTTCACCACGAAGAATGCATGGCAGTCCGAGCCCTCCATCCCCACCGAGGCGCAACTCGTCCTCGATCAGAACAACAACGTCGTCAGGGGCTATCTCCGCGCCGTCAACGAGATCGACGACATCGCCGACTACGGCGTCGAGGCGGGTGGTCCGATCATTCGCGACCGTCTGTGGCTGTGGGCTGCCTACAGCCACCAGCAGATCGATCTTCTGACGCCGTCCGGTCTGCGTACCGGCCCGACGCATCTCACCGACCAGACCAAGCTCGAGACGCTCAACGGCAAGTTGAACGCCCAGATCCTCTCGAACAACAGCTTGAGCTTGGCCGGCATGCTCGGCGGCAAAGAGAAGTTCGGCCGTAACGTCGGTCCGACCCGTCCGCAGGAAACCGGATGGAACCAGGACAACAACTACGGCGGCCCGACGATGTGGAAGGTCGAAGACACCCACATCTTCAGCTCCAACTTCTACCTGACCGGCCTCTACTCGCGCGTCAAGGGCGGCTTCCAGCTGATCTCCGACAACGGCGAGAAGTGCGTCAACATCGCGTGCGGTCTCTCCGGCACTCCGGCCACGTGGTTCCCCGACACGGCCGGCTTCATCCCGCACTACAGCTACTACAACTACTACACCGAGCGCCCGCAGACGCAGTATCGCGGCGACGCCTCGGCGTTCTTCACCACCGGCACGCTCAACCACGAGCTGCGCTTCGGCCTCGGCTATCGTGACGCCGACGTCCGCTCGCTCTCCGCGTGGCCCGGCGACCAGCTCCTGTTCCTCGGCGAAGCTCCGGGACCGGTGCAGGCCGGCGGCGTGCAGCTGAACCGCTTCTCCGACTTCACGTACAACGTCGGCACGACCGACGCGTACATCGGCGACACCATGATGCTCGGCAACCTGACCATCCAGGCGGGCGTCCGCCTCGACAAGCAGGTCGGCAGCATCTCGGGCGGCGTCACTCCGGCCAACCCGGTCGCGCCGATCGACATCCCGCGCATCGAGTTCGGCGACAGCGACGACCTCGACTGGACGAACATCTCGCCGCGCATCGGCCTCACCTACGCGCTCGGTGCCGAGCGCAAGACGCTGCTCCGCGCGTCACTCAATCGCTACACCGATCAGATGGGCGGCTTCACCGTCTACGGCACGTCGCCGGCGGCGTACAGCTACCTCTATTACTACTTCACGGATCTCAACGGAAACGGCCGCGCCGAAGCGAACGAGATTCAGCGCGAAGGCGGTCCGTTCGGCAATGGCGTCTACGCCTGGGCCAACGTCGATCCGAGCAGCCCGTCCACTCCGACCCGCCGCTGGGACGACGACCTCAAGGCGCCGACCACCGACGAGCTCATTCTCGGCCTCGAGCACCAGCTCATGACCGACCTCTCCGTCGGCATCAACGGCACCTATCGCCGCTTCAACGACTCCATCGGTCTGTGGGCCGAGAAGCATGCCGGCCAGGGCGACTGGTTCACGCAGGCGGACTACGAGCTCGTGGAAAACCGCGCGTCGTTCCAGGTTCCGAACGGCGGACCGCTGTTCACGAACATCCCCATTTACGACGTGAAGCAGTCCGTCCTCGATAAGGTCGGCCCGCCGCGTTACTACGCGTTCCGCAACACCCCGGACTACTCCCAGACCTACACCGGCCTCGAGTTCAGCGCGACCAAGCGCATGTCGAACCGCTGGATGCTGCGCGGCAACTTCACGTGGCAGGACTGGAAGCAGGAGGCGGGTGAAGACAGCTTCTACGATCCGACTCACGTCCGCACCGCCACCGGTTGCCCGAACTGCGACGGCAGCATCGTCGTGCAGGGCGCGGGCACGGGCTCGGGCGCGAAGGGCGGCATCTACATCAACTCGCGCTGGGCGTACAACCTGACCGGCGCGTACCAGATCCCGTTCATCGAGACCTCGTTCGGCTTCAACCTGACGGGCCGCGAGGGCTACCCGATTCCGTACATCGTTCGCTACAACGGTGCCGAAGGAAACAAGAACGTCCTCCTCGGCGACGTCGATGCGTACCGCCTCCCGAACGTGAACAGCCTCGATCTCCGTCTGGCCAAGGACATCCGTTTCGGTCCGGCCGGCATCACGCTGTCGGTTGACGCGTTCAACGTGCTCAACTCGAACACGGTTCTGCAGCGCAACGTCGACTACCTGCGCACGTCGCAGCAGCACCGCATCACCGAGGTGCTGTCGCCGCGCGTGTTCCGCGTCGGCGCGCGTCTCACGTTCTAGTTCGGATTCTCGCTGTTCGACTGGCCGGAGCCTTCACGGGCTCCGGCCTTTTTGTTGGCGGAAGATTCGTGGAACACTCCCGCCCGCGCCATCGTTACCCCTCGCGTCAAATTCCAGGAGGACTCATGCGCAGATTTCTCAACTCCGCGGCCGTAATGATGCTGATGCTCTGCGTCGCCACGGCGGCGATGGCTCAGGTGCGAGGCCGCGGACGTCTGCAGGGCTCGGTCGTCGACGAGAGCGGGAACCCCGTCGCCAACGCGAACGTCACCATCTCTCCCGCAAGCGGCAACACCACTCCGATCAAGGCCAAAACCGACGCGAAGGGCCGCTGGTCCGCGCTCGGCCTCACGGGCGGGCAGTGGAACATCGACATCGAAGCCGCCGGCTTCCAGACCAGCCGCGGCTCCGCGAACGTCAGCGAGATCCAGATGATCCCGCCGATCAAGACCACGCTCCAGAAAACCGTCCAGGAAGAGCCGAAGGCCGCCGAGATTCAGACCGCGCCCTCCGTGCCGCAGGAAGCCATCGACGCCGTCACCGCCGGCCAGGCCTACATGGAACAGCAGAAGTACAAGGAGGCCGTGGTCGAGCTCGAGAAGGCGCTCCCGCATCTGCCCGACAACATGTCGCTCAAGCAGGTGCTCGCGCAGGCCTACTACAAGGCGGGCGATCTGAAGAAAGCGATCGCGATGCTCGAAACCGTCACCGCCGCCGATCCAACCAACACGCCCATCGCGCTGCTGCTCACGAATCTCTATCTCGAGAACGGCCAGCTCGATCAGGGCCGGGCCATGCTGCAGAACCTTCCCGCCGGCAGCGTCACCGATCCCACCGTCTACGTGAACGTGGGCATCCTCTTCCTCAACAAGAACAATCCCGCCGACGCGCTGACGTACTTCGGCAAGGCCGTCGATCTCGACATGACCCGCGCCGAGTCCTACTACTATCGCGGGCTCGCAGAAGTGCAGCTCAAGAAGATGAAGGAAGCGAAGGCGTCGTTCCAGAAGGTCGTCGAGCTCGCGCCGGATTCGACCGAAGGCCGCGACGCCAAACAGATGCTCGCGGACCTGAAGTAAATGAAGCGCCTGGCGCTGGTCGTGGCGGTCGTGATGACGGTCACGACCTGCGCCCGCTTCACCGGCTCTCCCTCGAAGGACACGCCGGTCATCCTCATCTCCATCGATACCCTGCGCTCGGATCATCTTCCGGCGTACGGCTACGATCGCGTCTCCACGCCGCACATCGACGAGTTTCGCAAGGACGCGATCCTCTACGAGCGCGCGTACAGCCACTGTCCGCTCACGCTGCCGTCGCACGCGACGATCCTCACCGGACAGCTCCCGTCCGCGAACGGCATCCGTGACAACGTCGGCTATCGTCTCGAGGCGAGAGTGCCGACGCTCGCCGAGCTGCTGAAGAAGAACGGCTACGCCACCGGCGCCGCCGTCTCCGCCTTCGTGCTCCGCCGCGAGTCCGGCCTCGGCCGCGGCTTCGACTTCTACGACGACGACGTCGAAGCACTGGGCAAAGGCGAGGTGATGGGCCACGTGCAGCGCGAAGGCTCGAAGACCATCGCCACCGCCGAGCAGTGGCTCGACAAGAACGGGAAGAATCCGTTCTTCCTCTTCGTGCACCTCTACGAGCCGCACACTCCCTACGATGCGCCCGAGCCGTATCGCAGCCAGTACAAGGTGCCGTACGACGCCGAGATCGCGCACGTCGACACCATCATCGGCAACTTCATCCAGTCGCTGAAAGACCGCGGCCTGTACGACAAGGCGATGATCGTGCTGCTCTCCGATCACGGCGAGGGACTCAACGAGCACGGCGAGGAAGAGCACGGGATCTTTCTCTATCGCGAGGCGCTGCAGGTTCCGCTGATGGTCAAGCTGCCGGGCTCGCGCAAGGCCGGCCAGAGCATCAAAACGCCGGTGCAACTGGTCGACGTGTTCCCGACGATCCTCGAACAGACCGCCACGCCGCTCGCGAAGCACGATCCGAACGGACGCTCGCTCGTGGCCATGCTCGACGAGACGACGCAGCGTCCCATCTACTCCGAGACCTACTACCCGAAGCTGCACTTCGGCTGGAGCGATCTGCACTCGCTCATCGACGGCGATCGCCACTACATCCGCGCGCCGATCCCCGAGCTCTTCGATCTCGCCGGCGATCCGGCGGAGAAGACGAACCGCCTTCCCGGCGATCGCCGCAATTACGTGCAGATGCGCACCGCCATCGAGCCGTTCGTGAAAGCGGCCAGCGCTCCGACGGCGGTGGATCCCGAGGAGGCCGCCAAGCTGGCCGCGCTCGGCTACGTCGGCTCGACGGTCTCCGTCGCGGACGACGCCGAATTGCCCGATCCGAAGACCACCATCGACGTCTTCACGCAGATCCGCCAGGCCTACACGTACTATCGCGACGAGAAGTTCGACGAGGCTCTCGCACTGACGAACCAACTGCTGCAGGACAACGATCGCATCGTCGACATCTGGGATCTCAAGTCGAAGATCCTCACGAAGCTGGGCCGCAATCGCGACGCCATCCAGGCCGCGCGCGACGGCCTGAAACGCCAGCCCGGCGCGGTGCCGCTGCTGATGACGGTCGCCAATCACTCCATCGCGGTGCACGATCTCGAGCAGGCGCAGGCGCACGCGGAACTGCTCCTCAAATCCGAACCGTCGCGCGCGCACGAGATCCTCGCGCGCGTGGCCGTGGAGCGCGGCGATTTCAAGAAAGCGCGCGAGGAAGCGAAGGCGTCGCTGGTCAACTCGCACGATCCCACGCCGGGCTACCTCACGCTGGGCATGATCGAGAAGAGAGAGAAGAATCTGGCCGCGGCGCTGGGCTATCTCGATCAGGCCGCGAGCTCGGTGAAGAATCACGAGAAGCCGCTGGCCACGCTGCACTTCAATCGCGGCGACGTCCTCGCGCTCCTCGGCCGCAACCAGGAAGCGGAGCAGGAGTTCCGCAAGGAGATCGAAGCGTATCCGCGGAATCCCGAGGCGTATTCGTCGCTGATCGTGCTGCTGTCGTCGCAGGGGCGGACGCAGGAGGCCACGCAACTCGTGTTCGAGCTCGCGCGCGTCTCGCCCGGCGCCGCGACGTACGTCACGATCAGCGAGACGATGAAGGCCATCGGCGACGATCGCGGCGCCGTGTACTGGGCACGGCAGGGCTTGAAGAAGTTCCCCGGCGATCCCGATCTCACGAAGATGGCCGTCCGATGAAAAAGTGGATCAGAAAACGTGGCGATCTGCATGCTTGTCGCCTGCAAGCCTCGGAACGAAACGCCGGCCGCGCCGCGCGCGAACGACATCATCCTCATCACCATCGACACCCTGCGCGCGGACTCGGTCGGATTCGGCGGCAGCACGCGCGTGAAGACGCCGTTCCTCGACTCGCTGGCGGCGAAGGGCACCGTCTTCGCGAACGCGCACGCGCACAACGTCGTCACGCTGCCGTCGCACACGAACATCCTCACGGGATTGCTGCCGTATCAGCACGGCATCCGCGACAACGCCGGCTTCACGCTCGACCCGAAGCACGAGACCGTCGCCGCGATGCTCAAACGCGCCGGCTACACGACGGGCGCGTTCGTCGGCGCGTTCCCGCTCGATGCGCGCTTCGGCCTGAACAAGGGCTTCGATGTTTACGACGACAACTACGGCAAGGGCCAGGCGGCCTTCGACTTCTCGATTCAGGAGCGCCGCGCCGACGCCGTCCTGCAGCCGGCCATGGCGTGGTGGCGCGCGAACGAGGGCAAGAAACGCTTCCTCTGGATTCACGTCTACGATCCGCACGCGCCGTACGCGCCGCCCGAGCCTTTCGCCAGCGAATACAAAGACAACCCGTACCTCGGCGAGATCTCGTACGTCGATCAGCAGCTCGCCAACGCCTTCACCTCGATCACCGGCGATCCGCTCGTCATCGTCACCGGCGATCACGGCGAAGCCCTCGGCGATCACGGCGAGATCACGCACGGCCTCTTCACGTACGAGTCGACGCTGAAAGTGCCGCTCGTCGTCAGCGGCGGCGGCGCGGCGCACGGCGTTCAAAAACAAAACGTGCGGCATGTCGACATCGTGCCGACGATCCTCGAAGCCGCGGGAGTGATGCCGCCCGCGACGCTGGCGGGAACGCCGCTGTTTCGCGGCGGCGATCGCGACACGTACTTTGAATCGCTCTCCGCGAACCTCAATCGCGGCTGGGCGCCGCTGACGGGCGTCATTCGCGGCGGCGTGAAGTACATCGACCTGCCCATCATCGAGTTGTACGACCTGCCCGCCGATCCGGCCGAGAAGAACAACGTCGCCGATTCACGACGCCGCGACGTCGACGCCGCGCGCAAGTTCCTCGCGCCGCTGCGCGCGTCGCTGGCGCCCGCGCCGCGCACGATCTCCGCCGAAGCGATGGCGCGTCTGCGCAGCCTCGGCTACGTCAGCGGATCCGCATCCGCGAAAACGACGTACACCGCGAACGACGATCCGAAGAATCTCATCCACCTCGACACCAAGCTGCACGAGGTCATCAATCTCTTTCAGCACAAGCAGCCCGAGAAGGCGCTGCAGCTCTCGCGCGAGGTGGTGAACGAGCGTCCGGACATGGCTTTCGGACGGGAGATGCTCGCGCTGATGCTGCGCCAGAACGGGAAGCTCGACGAGGCCATCGCCGAGCTGGAAAAACTGGTGGGACGTCCCGAGGCGACGGACGACAATCGCGTGCAGCTGGCGCTGTTGTTGTCGGAGACCGGCCGCCCCGAGCGCGCCGTGAAGTTCCTCGAGCCGTTCGCGGACACGAGCAATCCCGATGTGCTGAACGCGTATGGCGTCGCGCTCGCTGATGCGAATCATCCCGCCGAGGCTGCGAAGCAATGGCAGCACGTCCTGCAACTCGACGACAACAACGCTCCCGCGTATCAGAACCTCGGCATCGTCGCCCTGCGCAACAATGACGTGGCCGGGGCGCGCACGCAGTTGTCGCACGCGCTGCAGCTCAATCCGCGGCTCCCGCTCGCGCTCAATGCGATGGGCGTGATCTCCGCGCGCGAGAACAACCTTCGCGCCGCGGTCGACTACTGGAATCGCGCCATCGAGCTCGATCCGCAGCAGTGGGATGCGATGCTCAACGTGAGCATCGTGCTTTTCCGCACGCGCAACTACGCGGCCGCGCGCAGGACGCTCGAGCAGTTCGTGCGCACCGCGCCATCGCCGAAATACGATCGCGACAAAGCTGGCGCGCGGCAAGCGCTCGCGGCCATTGAGCGCGGCCCGCGTTAACCACTTCGTCACACCTCCCGGGCCTACAATTGGCCGTCATGACCAAGCGTGCGTTGTGCGTCTTCGTGCTCGCGGTGTTCCTTGCTGCACCGGCGACTCCGCAGAACTTCTCGGAGTCCGTGCAGGTCACCGTGATCGAGGTCCCGGTCACGGTCATCGATCGCGGAGGCAAGCCGATGCGCGGGCTCACCGCCGCGGATTTCGAGCTCACGGACGACGGCAGGAAAGTCCCCATCACCGGCTTCGACGTCATGGAGCTCTCGAAGCTCGTCGCGGACACCAGCAGACCGCTGCCGCCCGCCGCGTATCGCAACTTTCTGCTGCTCTTCGATCTCTCCAACTCCTCGCCCGGCAACATCGCGCGCGCGCAGACGGCGGCCCGTGAGTTCGTCACGAAGCACATCGGCCGCCGCGATCTCGTGGCGGTGGCCACCTTCGGCGCCGAGCACGGACTGGCGCTGCTGACCAGCTTCACCTCCGACCGCGAGCTGCTCGACTACGCCATCCGCACCCTCGGCGCGCCGAAGTACTTCAAGGTCGCCGATCCGCTGCGCATCGCCACGCCGTCGACCACGGCCGCCCAACCCGGCCAGGTGCGCAACAACGGCATCGAGTCTGCCGGAAGCGCGCTCGAAGAACTGCAGAAAGAGATGAACACGTTCTCGCAAACGCGCCATGACGATGAACAGCGCACCCGTCTGCGCGGCGAGTTCAAACAGTTTTCCGGCGTGGCCCGCGCGCTCGACAAACTGAAGGGACAGAAGCAGCTCATTCTTCTGTCCGAGGGGTTCGATCCCAGTCTCGTGCAGGGGAGGCAGGACCTTTCCGCGCAGGGCGCGCGCGAGCAGAACGCGGCCGTGGAATCGGGCGAGCTGTGGAAGGTCAACTCCGACGAGCGCTTCGGATCCTCCACGTCGTCGAAAGACATCGAGGAGATGGCCACGATCTTCCGCCGCTCCGACGTCACCATGCACGCCATCGACATCAAGGGACTGCGCACCGACGTCGATGCCGCCGCCGGCGCGAAAAAGTCCTCGAACGAATCGCTGTTCATGATCGCCCGCCCCACCGGCGGCAACGTCTTCCAGAACTCGACCGACCTCGCGAAGAACTTCTCCGAGCTCGTCGAGCAGCAGGACGTGGTCTACCTGCTGTCGTTCGAGGCCAAGGGCGGCAACGCCGCGAAGTATCACAAGCTCAAAGTGAAGGTGAACAAGCCCGGCGTCGGACGCGTGCAGAATCGCGACGGCTACTACGAAGCCTCCGGCAAGTTCTCGCCGATCGAGCAGAACCTCTCGCTCGCCGAGATCATGATGACGGACATCAACGTACGCGACGTGCCGGTGTCGCTCTTCGCGGTGGGCATGCCGTCGCGCGAAGGCGACGGGCGCGTGCCCGTGCACGTCGAGCTGCCCGGTCCGGCGATGCTGGAGGGCGTGACCGGCAACAACGTCACCGCGAACGTCTTCGTCTACGCGTTCGACGAACAGAATCAGGTGAAGGACTTTCTGCAGCAGCGCGTCGGCCTGGACATCGCCAAGAGCGGCGAGCAGCTGCGCAACGGCGGGATGCGTTACGTCGGCACGCTGCGCGTTCCGCCCGGCAAGTACGTGATCAAAGCGCTGGCCCGTGTGGACGAGACGGGGAAGGTGGGCTTCACGCGCACCAGCGTCGTGGTGCCCGAAGGGAAGACGCCGGCCGTGCTGGCGCCGGTGTTCCTCGGGCAGCGCGCGAACTGGATCAACATCGCCGCGCCCGGCCGCA
This sequence comes from Thermoanaerobaculia bacterium, assembly GCA_035526885.1. GTDB lineage: Bacteria > Acidobacteriota > Thermoanaerobaculia > Gp7-AA8 > Gp7-AA8 > QHVT01. The sequence continues at coordinate 14,207 of DATLBM010000588.1, forward strand.
GCGCCGATGCGGTCAGCGCGTTTTCCGCGGCGGGGCAGGCGTACACGCCGCTCTCGCAGCCGAAGCTCTCCGCGCCGGGCGCGTATCGCCTCGCGGTGTTTCTGCACGAGACGCCGTCCGACAAGCTTTCCATCACGCCGTCGCTCGTCGGACCCGACGGGAAGTCGCAGCCCGCGAGCGTGCAACTGGTGGGACGTACCGAGACCGATCCGCAAGGCGGTTCGAAGGTCGTGCTGGAGTTCAAGCCACCGCAGCTCGCGGCCGGCAATTACCAACTGCAGTTGACCGTAAAACCGGAGGGCGGGAGCGCATCGGTCGTCACGATGCCGTTCTCGATCGAGTGATGAAACGACTGCTCATTTCGCTCCTCGTCGTTCTTCCGCTGGCCGCGCAGATGCGCGAGTCCGTCACCGTCACCGTCATCGAAGTCCCGGTCACCGTCATCGACCGCTCCGGCCAGTCGATGCGCGATCTGAAGAAGGAAAATTTCGAGCTCTACGTCGACGGCAAAAAGACTGCGATCACGGGCTTCGAGACCCTCGACCTGGCCACCATCGACGCGCAGGAAGAGCAGCAGCCGAATGCGCCTCCTGCGCCGCTGCCGAGGGCGGCGTATCGCAACTTCGTGCTGCTCTTCGATGTCTCGAACGCCACGCCGGGCATGATCGGCCGTGCGCAGAAAGCGGCCGCGGACTTTGTCGGCAATCAGATGAAGCGTCGCGATCTCTGCGCCGTGGCGACGTTCAGCGCGGAAAAAGGCACGCAGCTCCTGACGAGCTTCACCTCCGATCGCGAGCTGCTGCAGCACGTCATCACGAACGTCATCAGGCCCGACGTCATCAAGGTCGGCGACGCGTTGGCGCTCACGATGCCGCCGCGCACGCACGTCGCTCCGCCGGCCGGATCGGCGGGCAATGACCGGGAACGCTCCATCGCCGATGAGAAAGCGGCCGCCGAGCGCGAGGCCCTGGACAAGTTCAACCGCGCCGCCGAGCGGGCGCACAACGAGTTCGCGCGCCATCGCATCGAGGCGCAGTTTCAGGATCTGGGCAAGCTCGCGCTGCTGCTCGATCGCACGCCGGGGCAGAAGCAGATCCTTCTGCTGTCCGAGGGATTCGACGACGCGCTGGTGCAGGGAAAGAAGCTGACCGAGGGGGGACAGAATCTCGCCGAGCGCAACGCCAACGATACGCAGCAGCACATCGACCGCGGCGAGATCTGGAAGGTCACGTCCGAGGAGCGGTTCGGCAGCAGCAAGTCCGCGTTCGAGATTCGCGAGATGGCGCTGCTGTTCAAACGCTCCGACGTGCTGCTGCACGCGGTCGACATCCGCGGGCTGCGCAACGACGTCGATGCGGTGAATGGAGTGCAGAAGACCTCGAACGAGTCGCTGTACCTGATGACGCGTCCGACCGGCGGCAACGTCTTCGACAACGCCACCGATCTGCGCAAGAGCTTCGATCAGATGCTCAGGCAGCAGGAGTTCATGTATCTGCTGGTCTTCGAAGCGAAGCGCACGTTCGAGCCGCACGCGTTCCACGACATCGTGGTGAAAGTGCCGGCCGCGCGCGGCGGACGCGTCACGCATCGCGCCGGCTTCTACGAAGAATCGCCGTATCCGCAGTCCGATTTCGAACGGACGCTGTCGCTGGCGGGCATGCTCATGACCGGCATCGACAAGAACAAGAACGAGGTGCCGCTGACGATCACCGCCGCGCCGCTGGCCTCGCAGGCGAACGTGCCGGTCATGATCGAGATGCCCGGCGACGGGCTGACCAAGGACGGCGACGAGAACGTGCTCACCGCCGATCTCTACGTCTACGCGTTCGACGCCAACAATCACGTCCAGGACTTTCTGCAGCAGCGCCTCGGCGTCGACCTCGTGCGCAACGGCGAGAAGCTGCGCAGCGGCGGACTGCGCTACGTGTCCACGCTCGAGCTGCCGCCGGGGCAGTACATGCTGAAGGCGCTGGTGCGCGTCGACGAGAGCGGGCGCATCGGGTTGACGAGCCGCGCGGTGACCGTTCCTGACGTAAAGATTTCCGCAACTTTTTTGCATCCTGTGCAAAACGGCGTGAACGTGGCCGCGCCCGGTCGCGGCGAGGCGGCGGTGAATGCGTTCGGGACGGCGGTGCCGGTCGCGAATCCGACGCTGCACGATCGGGCGCGCGTGGCTGTGTTCGGCGGCGGAATCGATCCCGACACGGCCCGCTTCGCCGCGCCGATGGACGGGGTCAAGCCATCGCTGAACGTCCTCGAGGTGGCGGAGGATCGCGTGCTGCTGGAGCTCAATCCCGCCGGCCTGAAGGCGGGCCAGTACACGCTGCTGCTGGAGGGCGTGAAGCTGCCGTTCCGGGTGGAGTGAGGCTCGCGTGCTCGGTGGCACGGTAGCCCCGTGTCATCCTGAGGCTGGGCACTGCGCGAGGCGCAGCGCTGGATCAAAAGAAACCTGCGGCTAACATGCGCTCGGCGATTCGTGCTGAGGCCGGCAACGCTATGGTGCGTCACAGCCCGATCCTGAGCATGGTCCAGGGAGATCGCGAACTTGATTTGGTGAAGAGACGATGGATGAGTATTCGGCTCTGTCCCGTTTAGAAGAATGTACTGCGAAGATCTCCTGCACGGGTCGCACATCGATTTTCAGGAGCGAGCGTGCGCAAGAACCGATCCCCCCGGAACCAGAAGAAGAATAAGCGAGTTCTCGAACAAATCAACCACAACGCCGCGGGAGCGGACATGGGCTCGGATGCGGTGTGGATCTGCGTCGGCGAGCACCTGAGCGAGGAGCCGGTCCGGGTGTTCGGGACCACCACCGCGCAACTCCGCGCGTCGGCCGAGTGGATGCGGTCGCTCGGCGTGGACACGGTCGCTCTGGAGGCGACGGGGGTGTACTGGGTGGCCGCTTACGAGATTTATGAGGAGCACGGTCTGCGGCCGATCCTGATCAACTCACAGGCGATTCGCAGTTTCAACGGGCTGAAGAAAAGTGACTTCATCGACTGCCAGTGGATTCAGCTCCTGCACACGTTCGGGATTCTCCAGGCTTCGGCCCGCCCAGAGTCGGCCATGATCGAGTTGCGAGGCTACATGCGTCAGCGCAAGACGTTGACCGAGCAATGTTCCGAGCAGATCCAGCGGATGCAGAAAGCGCTCACGCTGATGAACGTGCGCCTCGATCAGGCGGTCACCGACATCACCGGTGTCACGGGGATGAGCATTCTGCGGGCGATCCTCGAAGGAGAACGGGATCCGGCAAAGCTGGCGAAGTTGCGCGACCCCGGCTGCGCGAAGTCCGAAAGCCAGATCACCGAGGCGCTCACGGGGCACTGGCGTGAGGAGCAGTTGTTCGTGCTCGAACAGACCATCCAGCTGTGGGACTTCTGCCAGGACCTGATGCGCAAGTGCGATCACAAGATCGAAGGGCTGGTCAAGACGCTGCCGGTGCGGACCTCCGCCGAGAGCAACAAGTCACGAGCCAAACGCCGCAAGAATCAGGTCTCGTTTGACGGACGATCGCTGCTTCACGAACGCCTGGGCGTGGACCTGACTCGGATCAAGGGTCTGGACGTGTTGACCATTCTGACGGTGATCTCCGAGTGCGGAGTGGACCTGTCGCGGTTCCCAACCGGCGACCATTACGTGTCGTACCTCGGTCTTGCTCCCGGGACCAAAAAGTCAGGGCACCGGGTGCTGAGCTCGAGGACCCGACGGACCACTAACCGTGCCGCGACCGCTCTGCGCCTCGGAGCTCAGTCGCTGCTCAAGTCCCACAGTGAGCTCGGGGCGTTCGGACGCGCGCTTCGCGCCCGGATCGGAGCAGAGAAGGCCATTACCGCGGTTGCCGCAAAGCTGGCCCGGCGCATCTATCGGTCGCTTCAAACCGGCCACGTCTATGAAGATCGCGGAGAGTCTTACCACGACCAGCAACACCACGATCGACACCTCGCTTCGCTGCACAAACGTGCCCGTCGCCTCGGTCTGCAACTCGTCCCGCTGCA